>JASFUJ010000686.1:0-3000 GCA_050050355.1 Acidobacteriota bacterium | reverse complement strand
GCCAGGTCGAACTTGGCCGTGCCGCTCTCCACCGGGATGCGCTCGAGGCGCAGCCCGGGGAGCTCGAGCGGGCCCATCGGGGCGTTCTGGAGGGCGAGCATGACCTGGATGAGCGGCGGAACGCCGGGCCTGCGCTCCGGCACCAGCTCGTCCACCAGGCGGTCGAAGGGGAGCCGCTGGTGGGCGAAGGCGCCCAGGGCCGAGTCACGCACCCGCTCGATCAGCTCCGACAGGGTCGGCTCGTCGTCGAGCCGGACGCGGAGAGCCACCGTGTCCACGAACAGGCCCAGGGAGTCCTCGAGATCGCTCCGGTCCCGGCCGGCGCTGGGAGCTCCCAGGACCAGGTCCTGCTGCCCGCTGGTGCGGGAGAGGAGGGCGCCGAAGCCGGCGGCCAGGACCATGAAGAGCGTCGCCGTGCGCTCTCTGCCGAGGGCCTCGAGCCGCCGGCCGAGCTCCGCCGGGACGGGCACCCGGACCACGCCGCCGGAGGTCGTGGGGCTCGACGGGCGCGGTCGGTCCGCGGGCAGCTCGAGCATCGTCGGAGCACCCGCCAGCTCGTCGCGCCACCAGCCCAGGAGGTCGTCCAGCACGTCCTCGGTCAGGCTCCGGCGCTGCCAGAGGGCGAAGTCGCCGTACTGCACCGGCCGCGGCGGGAGCGCAGCGGCCGGCCCCCCGGTGCGCGCCCCGTACAGGCTCGCCAGCTCGCGGACGAAGATTCCCAGGGACCAGCCGTCGGAGATGGCGTGGTGGAGGACGATCACGAACACGTGCTCCTCCGCAGGGTCCCCGGCACCCAGGCGGAGCACCGCCGTGCGCATCAGCGGCGCCCGGTCGAGCGCCACCGCGCGCCCGGCCTCCCGTGCGGCCAGCGTGCGGGCCTCCTCGCGCCGCCGCTCCGGCGGCAGGCCCGACAGGTCGGCCACGCCCGGGCGCACGGTCACCCCGTCCGCGGGGAGGATGCGCTGGACCGGCCCCCCGGGTTCTCCGGTGGCTCCCTCGCCGGGGGTCACCAGCTCGGTCCGCAGCGCCTCGTGGCGGGCCGTCAGGTCGCGGAGCGCCCCGGCCAGAGCCGGCAGGTTCAGCCGGCCCTCCATGCGCACCGCCGCGGGCATGTTGTAGGTCGCCGCGTCGGCATCGAGCTGCGCCAGGAACCAGAGCCGCTCCTGGGCGAAGGAGACGGGGGCCTCGGACGGGTCGGGCCGCCGGGGGATGGGGGCGATCTCCTCGCCGCCCGGTCCGTCCGGTCTCTGCCGGAGGGCCTCGTCGACGCGGCGCGCCAGGCCGGCCACCGTGGGCGCCTCGAAGACGGCGGTGACCGGCAGGTCCGCGCCCAGGGCCTCGCGGAGGCGGGTGATCAGCCGGGTCGCCAGGAGGGAGTGGCCGCCGAGGCGGAAGAAGTCCTGGTCGGCGCCGACGGTGGGTCCCTCGTCGGTCTCCGGAAGCCCCAGCACGTCGGCGAAGAGCTCCGCCAGCCGCTCCTCGGTGGGCGTGGTGGGCGCCCGGCCGCCCGTCCCGGCCTCCCACTCCGGCGCGGGCAGCGCCTTGCGGTCCAGCTTGCCGTTGGGGGTCCGCGGCAGGGCGTCCAGCTCCACGAAGGCCGCCGGCACCATGTACGACGGCAACCGTTCGTCGAGGGCCGCCCGCAGGGTCTCGCTCAGAGGGGCTTCTTCCGAGGCCGATTCCGAGGTCGACTCCGGGGTCGACCCCGGGGTCGACCCCGAGCTCGGGGCGCCGGCGCCCGCCTCCGCGGACGGCACCACGTAGGCCACCAGCGCCGGCTCGCCGGCGCGCTCCGCCGCGACCACCGTCGCCTCGTCCACGCGCGGGTGGCCGTTCAGGGCCGCCTCGATCTCTCCCAGCTCGATGCGGAAGCCGCGGATCTTGACCTGGTGATCGAGCCGGCCGAGGAACTCGAGCTCGCCGTCCCGGCCCCAGCGGGCCAGGTCGCCGGTGCGGTAGAGCCGTCCGCCGGGGCTCCCGCCTCCCGGGTCGACCGCGGCGAACGGATCGGGCACGAAGCTCCCGGCCGTGCGGCCCGGCCGGCCCAGGTAGCCCCGGGCGAGACCCGCCCCGGCGAGGCAGAGCTCCCCCGGCACGCCCAGGGGCACCGGGCGCAGCCGGCGATCCAGGACGTGGGCGCGGCCGCCGGCGACGGGCACGCCGATCGTGGGCTCGTCCGGGTCGTCCCGGTCCGCCCGCGCCACGGTGGAGTAGGTGGTGTCCTCCGAGGGGCCGTACAGGTTGTAGACCCGCTCCACCTCCGGGCGGCTGCGATAGATGCCGTCCACCAGGGCGCGCTGGAGCGGCTCGCCCGCCAGGTTCACCGTGCGCACCGACTCCGGCAGCCGGCCGGAGGCCACCAGCTCCTTCATCGCCGAGGGGACCGTGTTGATCAGCCGCACCTCGCCGGTCGCCGCGTGGGCGGCGGCGCCCAGCGCGTCCTCGGCGAGGACCACCCGGCCGCCGGCGGCCAGCGGCAGGAAGAGCTCGAAGACCGACAGGTCGAAGCAGATCGACGTGCCGGCCAGCACCCCGTCCAGCTCGTCCCGGGAGAAGACGCCCGAGGCCCAGCGCAGCAGCGCGCAGGCGGCGCCGTGGGAGATGGCCACCCCCTTGGGCCGGCCGGTGGAGCCGGAGGTGTAGATGACGTAGGCCAGCCGGTCCCGCGTCGCGGGAGCCGGCTGCGGCGGGGTGTCCGGGGGGTCGTCAGGCGACGGGGCGGAGATCTCGGTCGGGTCGATCACGACCGGCTCCGGGTCCAGCCGATGGTCCACCTGGTTCAGGGGCAGCCGGTCCCGGGTCTCGGCGGTGGCCAGGACCACCGGTGCCTCCGAGTCCTCGAGCATGAAGGCGATCCGCTCCGCCGGATAGGTCGCGTCCAGGGGCACGTAGGCTCCGCCCGCTTCCAGGACCCCCAGCAGGGAGACGACCATCTCCGGCCCGCGGGGGACGCAGACGCCGATTCTCACCTCGAAAGGGACCTCGGAAGGGACCTCGGAG
>JASFUJ010000685.1:0-3005 GCA_050050355.1 Acidobacteriota bacterium | reverse complement strand
CGCGGCCTTCCACATGGCCACGTTCCAGCTCCACCAGGACCGCGACTCCAACTACTCGCTGCACTCGATCTCGCTGGGCGGCGCCCTGGTGCGCAACGACGTCAACACGATCCTCGACGGCGAGGGTTGCGAGTCGACCCTCAACGGCCTCTACATGGTCAAGGGCGAGCAGTTCGTCGATCACCACATGCGGGTCGAGCACGCCGCGCCCAACGCCCACAGCTTCGAGCTGTTCAAGGGCATCCTCGAGGAGCAGTCCCGGGCGGTGTTCAACGGTCGGATCTTCGTCCACCAGGAGGCCCAGAAGACCGACGCCAAGCAGTCCAACCAGAACCTGCTCCTCTCCGACAAGGCGCTGGTCAACTCCAACCCGCAGCTCGAGATCTTCGCCGACGACGTCAAGTGCACGCACGGCTCGACGGTCGGTCAGCTCGACGACGAGGCCGTCTTCTACCTGCGCTCCCGCGGCATCGGCATGGAGGCCGCCCGCAGCCTGCTGACCTACGCGTTCGCGAGCGACATCGTCGGCCGGATCAAGGTGCCGGAGCTCCGCAGCGACCTGGAGGAGTTCCTGTTCACGCGTCTTCCCAAGGGAGAGGTCGTCCGCCAGGCGATCTGACCTGGAGACCTGATGATGCACCCGACTCCGAGCGTGCCGATCACCGCCTTCCACCCCGAGCGGGTGCGTGCGGACTTCCCGGCCCTGCACCAGGAGGTCAACGGCCATCCGCTGATCTATCTGGACAACGCCGCCACGACCCAGAAGCCGCGGGCGGTGATCGAGGCCGTCGAGCGCTTCTACACCCGGGATTGCTCGAACATCCACCGGGGGGTCCACACCCTCGCCGAGCGGGCGACCGGCTCGTACGAGGGGGCCCGGCGGACCGTGGCCGCGTTCGTCGGTGCCCCGGATCCGTCCGAGGTGGTCTTCACCCGGGGGACCACCGAGGCCATCAACCTGGTGGCGCGGAGCCACGTGCTCCCGAGGCTGTCCCCGGGGGACGAGGTGCTGGTCTCGTGGATGGAGCACCACGCCAACATCGTCCCGTGGCAGATCGTCTGCCGCGAGGCCGGGGCGACGCTCCGGCCGATCCCGATCGACGACCGCGGGGTGATGGATCTCGAGGCGCTCGAGCGAGCCCTGTCCGAACGCACCCGGATGGTCGCCCTGAGCCACATCTCGAACGCCCTCGGCACGGTCAACCCGATCCGCCGGGTGGTCGAGCTGGCGCGGGCGCGGGGCGTTCCGGTGCTGGTGGACGGCGCCCAGGCGGCGCCCCATCGTCCGATCGACGTGGTGGATCTGGGCTGCGACTTCTACGCCTTCTCGGGCCACAAGGTGTTCGGACCGAGCGGCATCGGCGTGCTGTGGGGCAAGGCGGAGCACCTGGCGGACATGCCCCCCCTGCTCGGCGGGGGCATGATGATCCGCACGGTCTCGTTCGAGGGCACCACCTTCGCCGATCCGCCGACCCGCTTCGAGGCGGGCACCCCCAACATCGAGGGCGCGGCCGGTCTTGCCGCGGCGATCGACTACCTGTCCTCCCTCGACCGGGCGGCGCTGGCCGAGCACGAGCACGCACTGGTGGAGCACGCCTGCGAGGAGCTGGCGGCGATCCGCGGTCTGCGCCTGATCGGGACCGCGCCGGAGCGCGAGGCGATCGTCTCGTTCACGCTCGAGGGCGTTCACCCCCACGACGTGGGGACCATCCTCGACGGCCGGGGCGTGGCGATTCGCGCCGGCCACCACTGTGCGCAACCGGTGATGAAACGCTTCGGCGTGCCCGCCACCGCCCGCGCCTCCTTCGCCCTCTACAACACGCACCACGAGGTCGAGGCACTGGTCGGGGCCGTGCGCTACGCCCAGGAGATGTTCGGAGCATGAGCGATCTGCGCGAGCTGTACCAGGAAGTGATCCTGGACCACAACAAGAGCCCCCACAACTTCCGGGAGGTGCCGGACGCGGACCGCAGGGCCGAGGGGGACAACCCCCTGTGCGGCGACGTGGTCACCGTCTACGTCACCCTCGACGGCGACCGGCTCCGCGACGTGGCCTTCCAGGGCGCCGGTTGCGCCATCTCCCAGGCCTCCGCGTCGATGATGACCGATGCCGTCCGGGGGATGACCCTGGACGAGGCCCGGGTGCTGTCCCGGAAGTTCCGGGATCTGCTGACCGACCGGGGCGACGAGCCGGTCGACGCCGCGGAGCTCGGCAAGCTGGCGGTCTTCGGCGGGGTCAAGGAGTTCCCCATGCGGGTCAAGTGCGCCACCCTCGCCTGGCACACCCTGGCCGCGGCGCTCGACCACCAGGAGGGTGGCCGGGGCTCCGGCACGGGGGCGGGACGCGAGACGCCGGTCACGGTCACCACCGAGGAGTGAGGAAGAGGATGACGATGGAGCCCAGCAAGAACCCGGTGAGCTTCGACGGCGGAGCGCCGGACGAAGAGCCGGTCGGGAACGCGGAGGACCGGAATACGGGAGGAGCGTCCGCTCCCCGGGGCGGTCCGACCCTGGAAGAGCGGATCGTCCAGGCTCTCAAGACCGTCTACGATCCGGAGATCCCGGTCGACATCTACGAGCTCGGCCTGATCTACGACGTCGACGTCGACGAGGGGACCGGCGAGGTCCACCTGAAGATGACCCTCACGTCCCCCGCGTGCCCGGTGGCCGGATCGCTCCCCGGCGAGGTGCAGCAGAGCGTGGAGGGGGTCGCCGGGGTCGAGAGAGCGGAGGTGGAGCTGGTGTGGGATCCGCCGTGGAACCCGGACATGATGTCGGAGGCGGCGCAGCTCCAGTTGGGCTTCATGTAGGCTGAGAGGCGCGATAGCACGGCATCTCGCGCCGTCCTCGCTCCTCGCTCCCTGCGGCGTACGGTCGTACGCCTCGGTCGTCTCGTCGCTTGCGGTGGCACGATCTGCCGCACTCTCGCGCCTCTCAGCTGGTCCGGTCCGGTCTTCCCCGCCGCCCCCTCCTCTCTCCGCGGCCCCCTCCCTCCCTCCCTCTGC
>JASFUJ010000684.1:0-3020 GCA_050050355.1 Acidobacteriota bacterium | reverse complement strand
TCCAGCGGGAGCTGGAGTCGTTGCCCGGGCTGCTGGCCCGGCGCCCGGGGTTCTTCCGGAGCCTGGCCGGCCGGCGGGACGCCCGGTTGATGCAGGGTTTGATGGCGCGCCACGCCGAGATCACCGAGGTGCGGAGCCGGCTGCGCGGGGCGCTGACCATCACCGAGGACCTGTTCTACGCCAAGATCTACCGCCGGGCCATGGCGTTGTACGGCGCCACGGAGCTGGCGGAGACCATGGAGACGCGGCTGCAGGTGCTCTCGGACGTCTACACCATGGTCAACGGCCAGGCCGACGCCCGCCGCGCCGAGGCCCTCGAGCTCGGTATCCTCCTCCTGGTGCTGATCGAGGTGATCCGGGCCTTCCTGTGAACCCTCCATCCCACCCCTCACCCCCGGCGCGATATCCTCCGGCCCGATGCCCTCCGAGCAATCGAGCCCCCTCGCCCTCGAGACCCGGGGCCTGACCCGGGACTTCGGGGAGCTCCGCGCGGTGGACGGGATCGACCTGGAGGTTCCGCAGGGGAGCCTCTACGGCTTCCTCGGCCCCAACGGCGCCGGCAAGTCCACCACCATCAAGTGCCTCACCGGCCTGCTTCGCCCCACGGCCGGCACCGTGCGCATCCTGGGCCGCGACCCCCTCGCCGACCCGGTGGCCGTCAAGCGCCGCCTGGGCGTGATCCCGGAGGACCTGGCTCTCTTCGACCGGCTCACCGGCGCCGAGAACCTGGCCTTCGTCGGCCGGATCCACGGCCTGGACCCGGCGACCGTCGAGAGCCGGGTGCACGAGCTCCTCGACCTCTTCGACCTGGCGGACGCCGCCGGCACCCTGGTGGCCGACTACTCCCACGGCATGCGCAAGAAGGTCTCCCTCGCCGCCGCGCTCCTGCCGTCTCCGCGGCTGCTCTTCCTGGACGAGCCCTTCGAGGGAATCGACGCGGTCTCGTCGCGCCAGATCAAGCGGCTGCTCCAGGACTTCGTCGGCCGGGGCGGGACGATCTTCCTCACCTCCCACGTGCTGGAGATCGTCGAGCGGCTGGCCAGCCACGTGGGGATCATCCACCGGGGCAAGCTGGTGGCCCAGGGGCCGATCGAAGAGCTCTGGGTGGCCGAAGAGGGCGAGACCCGGAGCCTGGAGGACGCTTTCCTCGGGGCGGTGGGGGCCCTCTCGGCGGACGGCGTGCTGGAGGAGAAGGGGGGCCTGTCGTGGCTCGGCTCCGAGCCCTCGTAGGCACCTTCCTCTGGCTTCGCTGGCGGATGCTCGCCGGCGCGCTGGCGGCCCAGCGCCGGGGCGGCTGGAGCCTCCTCTCCCGCTGGCTCGAGGCGGCCGGCACTCTCTTCCTGTGGGTCTCCACCCTGGGCGGCGCCCTGGCGTTCTCGGTGGTGGCCCTGCTCGCCGCCGGAGCGCTGGCCGGGGGTGGCATGGGGCGGGCGGTCACCCTGATCGGCGTGCGGGTCGGGTTCGGCATGGTGCTCGGCGGGTTCCTGGTCTTCCCGGCGCTGCGCGGCCTGCGCACCGGTGCGGGTGGACGGATCCGGCTTCAGCTCCTGCCGATTCCGAACCGCCTGCTCCACGCCCTGGAGGTGGGCGCCGGGCTGGCCGATCCGGTGCTGCTGTTGGTGGCTCCGGTGCCCTTCGTGCTCGGGCTGGCCCTGGTGCCGCGGGCGGGGCTCGCCGGCTGGGCGGCGCTGGCCGCCGGCGCGGCGCTGTTCGCCTGCCTGGTGGCGGTCTCCGCCGTCGCCTCCTTCGGGGTCGAGCTGCTGCTCCGGGATCGGCGCCGGGCGGAGACGGCGGCGCTGGTGCTCTCCGTGGGCCTGATCGCGGCCTCCCTGGTCCCGGCGCTTCTGAATCGGCCGGAGAAGCACACGGGGGGTGGCCCGGACACCGCGCAGGAGCACCGGACGGAGGTGGAGGAACCGGCACGACAGACCGGTCCTGCCGAGGGAAGGTCCTCGGTGCCTCGAGTCGGGCGGGCGGTCGGATCCGACGAGGAAGAGGGCGCAACCGACGCGTCCGACCGCGCCGCCGAGGAGGCGCTCGAGGATCTGTCCGTACCGCCGCTCTGGACCGTGGCCGTGCCGTCCGAGGGGTACGCCCGGGTCCTCTCCGCCGTGGCCGACGGCCGGGCCGGCGCCGCATGGGCCGGGGCCGGGTTGCTGGGGGCCGAAGCGCTGCTCCTGTTCGGGCTCTCGTACCCGCTCTGGCGGCGGCTCGGCACCGGTGTGGCCGAGTCCGGCGGGCGGCGGGGCGGTGCCGCCGAGGCGTCGATCCCCCGGCCGCCGGGCGTGGCTCCCGCGGTCGCCGGGATCGCCTGGATCCAGGTCCGGACCGCGCTCCGGACCCTGCCGGGCCGGCTGGCTCTGATCACGCCGCCGGTGATGGTGGTGTTCCTGACGATGCTCGCCGGCGGGGACTGGGCTCCGAACGTGGCGCGGGGAGTCGTGCCGGTGGCCGGTGTGCTCCTGACCCTGGCGGGGTGCGGCATGGGACTGATGTCGCTCCAGCCGATCAGCGTCAACCAGTTCGCTGTGGACGGGTCCGGCCTGCTGGTCGAGCTCCAGGGGCCGGTGAGCGACCGGGAGCTGGTGTCGGGGAAGGCGCTCGGGATCGGGGTGCTGTCGGCGATGACCATGCTGCCGGCCACCGTCGTGGTGGTGGTGGTGCGGCCGGAGACGCTGGCGCTCTGGCCCGCGGTGCTGCTGATCGGCGCCTCGGCGGTTCTACTGACGGCGCCCGTCAACGCCCTCCTCTCGGCGGCCTTCCCCAAGGCGGTGGACCCGGGGAAGTTCGGCAAGGAGTCCCAGCCGCACCAGCTCGCCGGCTTCCTCGCGGTGCTGGCGACCGCGCTGGCCTTCGGGCCGGGCGTGCTGGCCGCGGCCGTCACCCTGATCGGGACCCGGAGCCCCCTGGCGGCGACCGCCGCCACGCTCGCCTGGGTCGCCGTGTCCTTCGTCCTGTGCCGGATCGGTCTGCGCCTCGCCGCCGGAATGCTCGCCGCCCGGCGCGAGAGCCTCTACCTG
>JASFUJ010000683.1:0-3030 GCA_050050355.1 Acidobacteriota bacterium | reverse complement strand
CGAGACCTTCGAGCGGGAGGACCGACTGAACGCGCTGGAGCGGCTCGCCGCGGAGCTGCGCGACCTGCCCCGGGTGCTCGGCGCGGTGGGTGGCGGGGACGTCCTGGCCGAGGCCCGCAACGCCCTGACCGAGTTGCCCGCGACCCTTCCGGGGAGCCCCTCCGTCCCCGTCCGCCCCCTCGAGGCCCTCCTGGAGCAACCGGCGGGCCGGGAGCTGTTCCGGTCGTTCGTCACCGCGGACGGTCGCCGGGCACGCATCACCCTGTTCGTCGAGACCACCGGCTACCGGGAGCTCGAGCCGAGCTTCGAGGCGGCCGAACGGATGGCGCGGCAGGCGGTCTCCGAAACACCGGGGGCCGAAGCAGCCGTCACCGGCCAGTTCCCGCTGATCCTGGAGACCCACCGCCGCCTCCTCGCCACCCTCGGGATCTCGCTCTCGTTGACCACCCTCGCCGTCGGCCTCCTCTTCCGCTGGCTCCTGCCCTCCACCCGCCTGACGCTCCTCGCCCTCGCGCCGAACCTCTGGCCGGTGGCGGCGACCGTCGGGGTCATGGGCTGGGCCGGAGTGCCCCTCGACACCTCCACGGTGATGGTGGCGTCGGTGGTCCTCGGGTTGGCGGTGGACGACACCATCCACACCCTCGGCCACTTCCGCGAGCTCGCGCCCCGCCTGGGCCGGCTCGAAGCCGTCGCCGGCACCTTGGAACGCACCGCCCCGGCCTACGTCCTCACCGGTGCCATCCTGGCGATCGGCTTCGGCGTCTGCGCCCTCTCCGACTTCGCCCCGACGGCCCGCTTCGGTGGCCTCTCCGCCCTCGCCATCCTCCTGGCGGTTCTCGGCGACCTCTTCCTCCTCCCCGCCCTCCTCGGCTCCACCCCCCACGCGGTCATCCACCGCCTCGGCCGGTCCCCGATCGACCGGTCCCCGGGCCAGGGCGGCCACGACCGCTGAAGCGCCCGGAACGGGGTCTCGCCCTCCCGTCCGCACTCCCGGACCGCCCCCGGCGGAGCCCCTGGCTCGGCGCACCGGCCGGTGACGCCCCGCGCAGCGAGTCCCGACCCCCAGTCCCGAGCCCCGCGTCCCGACCCGGCCACTATCGAAACGAATCCTCAAGTGCGGACATGTCTTTTTGACACGCGGACACGATCCACGGTACCAACGGTCCACAGTTCGACTCGACCAGCAAGACCCCGCGCGCACCCCTCCGCCGGAACCCCTGCGCCCGGACCCGACCGCTCCCGACCCCGGAGACCGCTCCATGGCCGACCAGCAGACCTGCGCCGTCCACCAGAACACCCCCGCCGCCTACCGCTGCGACGGCTGCCACCGCGGCCTCTGCGACGATTGCGTCCAGATGAGCCACCGGCTGATCCTCTGCCCCCACTGCGGCGAGATGGCCATCCCCGTTGCCACCGGCCAGGCCGTCTCCACCACGGAGGTCCGCCGCCACCGGGCCGTCGCCCGCCCCTACAGCCTCGCCGAGGCCTTCCTCTACCCGCTGCGCGGCCAGGGCTCCGGCGTCTTCTGGAGCTACGTCGTGCTCCTGGCGATCTTTGCCACCCTGCCGCTCGTCATCCCCTTCTCCGGCTGCATCCTGCTCCTGCCCGAGCTCCTGATCGCCCTCATGGTCCCCCGCCTGCTCTTCACCATCGTCCGGGCGACCGCTGAAGGCGACAACGAGCTCCCGGAGTGGCCGGAGTTCGACTTCTGGGCCCGGCTGGTGGACGCCCTCGCCTACGCCCTGATCATCCTGATCGCCTGGATCCCGACCGTGGCCCTGGTCTCCTTCTCCAACTGCGGCGGCTTCGGCCTGCTCGAACGCATGGCAGGCATGCCCGCCCCCGAGGGCCCGAGCTGCTGGCCGCCCCTCATCCTCGGCTTCTTCCTCAGCATGGCCCTCTGGATCCCCACCCTGGGCGCCCAGGCGGTGTACGACAGCTTCTGGCTCCTCCCCCGGGTCGACCTCCACCTGCGCGCCCTCCTCGCCGCCCCCGCCGAGGCCGCGGTCATCTCCGTCCTCCTCGCCGGCCTGCTCCTCCTCGGCTACGGCGTCGCCACCGCCTTCAACGTCATCATCCCGATCATCGGCGTCCCCATCGGCACCGCCCTCGGCGTCTACACCACCTTCACCGGCTCCCACCTGGTGGGTGTGTACTTCCGGAGGCACTCCGAGAAGCTGGAGCGCTTGTACCTGGGCTGAGACCGAGCCCCACGGTCGACCGGACGGGTGGGGACGAGCCCCACCCCTACACCTTACCGGCCGGTGCGGCAGCCGACGGTGGCCTGTGGGGAGCCCCCGGACCGACCCCGGCGGACCCATCGCAGCCCTTGCCCCCCGGAATTCCCCCGCTCCGGCGCCGCGTTGGATCAGGCGATCATGGCGCGCCTTACGAACAAGCCCCGGCGGGGCGGGACGGCCCGGCAGGCCCGGACCGACCGCCACGACTGGACCCCGTTCCGGGCCGACGAGCGCCCGGTGGAGACCTTCGGCCGCCACGGTTCGCACCGCCTCGCCCTGGCCTACGCCAACAGCTACCACGTCGGCATGTCCAGCCTGGGCTTCCAGCGCACCTACCGGCTGGTCGCCGAACGCCCCGACTGGGCCGTCGAGCGCTACTTCTCGGACGGCGCCGGCATGCCCCTGTCCGTCGAAGAGGACCGCCCCCTCTCCGAGCTCGGCACCATCTGCTTCTCGGTCTCCTTCGAAGAGGACTACCTCAACCTGCTCGCCATGCTCGACCGGGCGCGCATCCCGCTCCGCCGCCGCGACCGCTCCCCCTGGGACCCGCTGATCGTCATGGGCGGCTCCTGCGCGGCCATCAACCCCCTCCCCATGGCGGAGTTCGTCGACGTCTTCGCCCTCGGCGCCGCCGAAAACCTCCTGGACGACCTGCTCGGCGCCCTCGAAGAGGAGCCGGACCGGGACGCCGTCATCGAGCGCCTGGCCACCCGACCCGGCTTCTACGTCCCCGCGGTGCACCGGCCGGAGGAGGACCCCGCCCTCTACGGCCCCGGGGGCAAGCTCCGCA
>JASFUJ010000682.1:0-3031 GCA_050050355.1 Acidobacteriota bacterium | reverse complement strand
CCGAGCTCCAGGTAGGTGGCCGGGGTCAGGTCCCAGTAACTGGTCAGACGCCCCAGGGTCGCGAGCCGCTGGAAGTCCTCGCCGCCGAAGGCGTCGTTGGAGCCGTCCGTGACCTCGAAGACCAGGTGGTTTGCGTCGGCCCAGGGGTGCGGCAGCGCCCAGTCGAAGGAGAGGCCGGTCTGGCCCAGGCCCTCCTCGCCGAAGTAGGTCTGGAGCGCCAGCGGGTACTCCGTCTGGGGCAGGGCGTGGAGGTGCTGGCGGTTGAGCGCGCCGAAGCGCTGGCGGAACCGTCCGGCGGTGACCCCGAGGCCGCGCCGGAGCGACGGATAGACCACGTAGCCCTCCTCGACCTCCACCCCCTCTTCGCTCACCGCCAGGGTCAACCGGGTGCTGGAGAAGGGGTCGAGCGCGGCCTGGACGTCGAGCTCGAGCTCCTGGAGCCGGAATTCCTCGCGCTCGGACCTCGAGGTCACCCCCAGCACGTTGCCGGTCATGGAGATCTCGGGGTTGAGGCGGTTGAGGTTGCGCTCGCGGCCGTAGTCGGGCGCGCTCGCTTCTCGCTCGCCGGCCCGTGGAGCCGGGGCGGCCGTGCCGCTCGCGGTTCGGGCCTCCGCCGCGGCCTCCCGGGCGGCGGCGCGGAGCGCGGCGAGATCGTCCGGTTCGCCGGTGGGTGCGGTGCGGCGGTCGGCCTCGAGCTCGGCAATCCGGGCCTCGAGCTCGGCGATGCGGCGTTCGTGCTCGGCTTTCAGGGCCTCGATCTCGGCACGCAGCTCGGTGATCGGGTCGGGATCGGAGTCGTCTTCGGCGCGGATCACGCCGGGCGAAACGAGGGTGGCGAGCGCCCAGAGCGAGACCAGGGCGAGTCGCGGGATGGCCGAGCTCCTGGTCCGGCTCCGCGGATGGGACGTCGTCGAGTGCATGGCTTGCTCCTCCGTCTCCTGTCCCCTCGGCGGGAGGGGCGTCAGGAGAGCCAGGGTGGGTCGATCAGGACGGGCTTCGAATCCGGCCGGGATCGTGGCCGGCAGGACGGAGTGGCTCGGAGGTCGTCAGACCGACGGAGGAGCGCGGCTTCCGCCGGAGAGGCGGACGGCGTCGAGGAGGGTCGGGGGGTTGCCCACCCGAGCCGTACCGGAAGGGGCGGGAAGGACGGTCCCGGGGCTGGTCTGCCCGGTGCTCGCCTGGCTCTGCAGGTGGAGCAGGCAGGCCGGACAGCGCACGGTGACGGCCTGCCCGGCGTCTTCCACGTGGGGCGCCTCGTGGGGGTGGGACGCTCCGGAGAGGACCGGAACGTCCGGGTCCACCGGCACCGGATGCTCGGCGTGGGGATGGAGATCGAAGCTCCCGACGATCAGCGCCGCGATCAGCAGCGGTTGGATCAGCAGGTGGGTGCCGGGGAGTCTTCGCACGAGGCGACCTTAGCAGAGCCGGCCGCGTCCCGGTATCATCGCCTCCCATGTCCCGCCTGACCGGTACCCAGCGCAAGCGTCTCCGAGGCCTCGCCCACTCCCTGAAGCCCGTGGTCCACGTCGGGCAACACGGGCTCACCGAGTCGGTCCTGGAGGAGGTCGGCCACGCCCTCGAGGCCCACGAGCTGATCAAGGTGAAGCTCGCCGGCGACCGGGACGAGCGCCGGCGCACCGCGGAGGAGATCGCCCGGCGGAGCGGCGCTGCGCTGGCGGGGACCATCGGCACGCTCGCCATCCTGTACCGCCGCCATCCGGATCCGGAGGAGCGCCGGATCGAGCTCTGAGAGGGCGCCCCGCCCCGCCCTTCAGGGGCGCATGGTATCCTTGAACGGACCACCATGCCGACACGTACATTCGCCGCCGCCCTGCTCCCCCTTCTCTCCCTTCCGTTCCTCGTGCCGACGGGCGGTCCGCTCCGCGCCGACGAGGTCCACCTCACCAACGGCGAGACCTTCGAGGGGGTGATCGCCGAGGTGCAGGGCGACCGGGTGGCGATCCGGCTGCCCAACGGCGTGATCCGCCTGCCGAGCAGCCGCGTGGCCCGGGTGGAGCGATCGGCCTCGCCCTTCGAGGAGTACCTGGTCCGCGCCGAGGATCTGGCGGGGAGCACGGACCCGGGGGCCTGGCTCGACCTGGCGCTCTGGGCCCGGGCGCGGGAGCTCGGCGCCGGCATGCGGCAAGCCGCCCTCGAGGCCGCCCGGCTCGATCCCGACCTGGAGGGGCTGGAGCCCGTGATGAAGGAGCTGGGCTTCGCCCGGGACGACGAGCTCGGGGGGTGGATCCCGTTCGACGAGCTGATGACCCGCCGCGGCTACGTGGAGGTCGACGGCCGGTGGGTGTCGGCCGAGGTGGTGGCGGAGGCGGCGCGCCGGGCCCGCGCGGAGCACGAACGCGCCATGGCCGAGCGCCGCTCGGAGCGCATCGACCAGGTGATCGACCTGCTCGCGCTCGCCCAGCTCCAGGAAGCTCAGGAAGAGCAGGAGCGCCGGCGGCAGCCGCCGCCCTCGCCGTACGGGAGTCAGGTCGGAGCCACGGTGGGGTACGCCCCCGGCGGCTTCGTCCCGCGGGGCCACCATCCCCGGTCCCGATCCGGTCACCCGGGGCGCACCGGGAAGCGGGGCGGGGGACACGTGCCGCCGCCGGCCATCGCCAGGGGAGCCGGAGGCTCCAACACGGCGTCCTGGAGCGACGTCGCCCGGCACCAGCCCGGCTCGATCATCCCCATCTCGCCGGCTCCGGCACCCTCGCCCCCGTCCGGCAAGATGTCGGGGCGGTCCGGTCAGTGAGCAGGGGCCGGGAAGTGGGCGGTCGACGGGTGTGCTGTTCCGACTGCCCCGGCCGGCCGATTCGTCGTATGATCCACAGTCCGAATCGATGACGCACCGCATCCGCGCGATCCACGTCTGACCCGGCTCCGCTCCGGGGGCCGGCCCTCCGGGCGGTCGCGGACCGGGGCAGGGCCCGTTCCCAGGCCGGATCGCCGTCTCAAGGAGGAACCCATGCTGTCAATCCGCCCCTTCAGCCGTCTCCGCCGGGCCGTGGCTCGGCTCTGCAGCCCTTCCCGG
>JASFUJ010000681.1:0-3033 GCA_050050355.1 Acidobacteriota bacterium | reverse complement strand
CCCGGAAGGCGCTCGCCGAACCCGGCCCGCGACCCCGGAGCACCCCCCGTCCCCGCGGCGGCCCTCCGGAATCGCCGATCCCGCACGACGACGCCGAGCCGGACGTCCATCTCCGGTCCCGGACCGGGCCCCGGAACGAGCCGGACACGGCAGGGTCTCCGATGATGGGAGCCTCGGCGGCTCGAGCGGCTCCGGACGAGGGGGCCGCCCGGAAACCCGACGCGAGCCCAGGGAGCCCGTCAGGACCCGAGGCCGACGCCGAGCCCGAGCCGGACACCGAGCCCGTCGCGCGTACCGCGGATCCATCCGTGACACCGTCCCGCGACGATCCGGGCCGGACGATCCGGCGGGCGCCGGCGACGACGGAGCCGCCGGCCGGACCGGGCGACGGAGAGCCCCGGACCTCGGTCCCACGCCGCGCGACCGGCGACCGGATCGGCGGGGGAACCCACCCCACCACCACCCCCGAGGATGCCGCGCCACCGGTGGCCGCCCCCGCTCCGGGAACCTCGCAGGCGCGGGAGGCTCGGAAGGTCCCGGGCGAGGGAAACGCACGGACGCCCGGAACGAGCCCGGAGACCACGGCCCCCACCGGGACCGATTCCGGGACCGATGCCGGAGCCACCGCCCGCATCCCGGCCTTCTCCGGGGCGCCGTCCGCCGACCATCCGGCCCCGGCGATCCGACGCGCGGCGGAGAGGACGGAGCCGCCGACCGGCCTCGCCACCCCGAAGGAGCGCCCCGCTCCGGATCGCGCGCCGCTCCCCGACGCCCCGGCCGGCCGGCCCGTCGAATCCGTCGCCCGCCCCGCCCCGTCGCCGCCCGCCCCGCCTCCGGAGGCTCCGGCGGAGAGCCCCGAATCGACCCGGTCCCGGCGCCGGCCGGGAGCGGAGCCCGAGGCCCCCCGCATCCACGTGGGCCAGGTGGAGGTCGTGGTGCAAGCTCCCCGGGAGCCGCGGCCGGCGCCCAAGCCGGCTTCACGAGGAACCACCGGCCTCGCCAGCCGGCTCTACCTGAAGGGGCTGTGAGCCATGGCGCTGCCCGTCTCCTCGCTCTCGCAGGTCTGCCGCTCGATCGCGGACTTCGTCAGCCAGGGTCTGCAGGCGAGCCAGAACAAGATCCACGTCACCGTGGGGAGCCCGGCCGAGGTGGCGCCCAAGAAGGCCGAGTCCAACCACCTGGTCAACCTCTTCTTCTACCGCTTCGAGCCCGGCGGCTTCGGCCCGGCCGCCGATCCCGACGAGCCCTGGCGTCTGCGGCTCCATTGCCTGATCACCGCCTTCGGCGTCCAGGAGCAACAGATCAGCGCCGGGGAGAACGAGCTGCGGCTGCTGGGGGAGGTGCTGCGCATCTTCCACGAGAAGCCGGTCCTCGATCCCGTCCAGGTCGACGGCGAGCAGGTGCGCACCCAGGTGGTCTTCCAGCCGCTGACCACCGACGAGATCAACCACCTGTGGTCCACCCAGGGAGACGTGGGGTACCGGCCCTCGGTGGCGTACGAGATGGCCCTGGCGCCGGTGATGCCCTCGGAGCGGGGCGTCGGCGCACCGCTGGCCGGAGCCCTCGGGTTCGAGGTGCGCTCGGACCTGGCGGCCCGCCGGCAGCCGTTCGGCGGCACCGCCGCCCCGCCGCCGGTGACCGCCGCGACGGTGGACACGGGAGCCCCGGGATGGGCGCCCCGCATCTGCTTCGTCACCGGTGGGGCCTGCGCGGAGAGCCTGGCCTTCGCCGTCGGCAGCCCGGAGCTGGCCGACTTCACGCCGCCCCGGGTCTGGATCGCCGGCGAGGCGGGCGCCCCGGTGACCCTGGCCTGGGAGGTCTGGAGCCGGACCGACGGCTGGACGCCGCACGAGCCCACCACCTCGGCCGCGGCGAGCGGCCCGGTGCTCGACCCGGAGGCCGCCGGCTCCGCGTCCACCGAAGAGGTTCCGCTGCCGTTCGACGACCGCGCCGGGCAGGCCGCGCTCCACGCCTCCCGCACCTGGACCCGCCCCGACGGCGCGGAGGTCGTGGTGCGGAGCAACCCCCTGCTGGTGACCCTCTACGAGGTGGACGGATGAGCACGGCCGACGCCACGGGCACGATGGGCGCCCCGGGAGCAACGGAGTCCGCCACCCCGCTGGCCGCCGAGTGGCGTCGCCTGGAGCTGCTCGCCCACCTGCTGGCCGAGGAGCGCCAGGGCCGGGAGGTGGAGGACTCGGCCGTGGACCGGCTGCGGGAGCTCCAGCGGCAGGTCGAGGAGACCCGCCGCAACGGCGGCTGGCGGGAGCTCGGCGACATGGCGCTCTCGGCCCTGGAGTGCGACGTGCTGGCCTGCGTCGTGGCCCCCGAGGCCGAGCCCCGGTTCGGCTGGATCTTCCAGAGCCTGCAGCCGGGCACCCCCCAGCCCTACCCCACCCCGGCGCTGATCCAGGAGCTGCTGGCCCTGGACGCCGGGAACGCCCGGCACCTGGCCGCCGTCCTCGGCGAGGGGGAAACGCTGCGCCGGCAGGGCCTGGTCCAGGCGGACGGTGACGACCCGTACCAGCCGCTGCGCCCCGGCCCCGGGATCACCGCCCGCCTGCTCGGCCGGCCGCGGCCGGAGACGGCGCCCCCGGGGGCCACCCGGGTCACCCTGAGCCCGGGCTGGAACGACCTGGTGCTGCCCCGAGAGCAGGTCGCCATGCTGCAGGAATTCCTGCTCTGGGTCACCCACCGCGACCGGGTCTTCGGCGACTGGGGAGGCCGGGACTGCGGCGGACCGGTGGCGCTCTTCTCCGGCCCCTCGGGAACCGGCAAGACCTTCGCCGCAGCGGTGCTGGCGGCGGACCTCGAGTGGCCCCTCTACCGGGTGGACCTGGGCACCCTGGTGAGCAAGTACATCGGCGAGACCGAGAAGAACCTGAACCGCCTGTTCGACGTGGCCCACGGCCGCCCGATGGTGCTCCAGTTCGACGAGGCGGACAGCCTCTTCTCCAAGCGCGGCGAGGTGCGGGAGGCCCGCGACCGGTACGCCAACATGGAGGTCAGCCACCTGCTGGCGCGGATCGAGTC
>JASFUJ010000680.1:0-3034 GCA_050050355.1 Acidobacteriota bacterium | reverse complement strand
GAGGAGCTCCTGCCCCTCGATCTGCGGCTGCGGTCGGTGCTGCGCTCCGAGCCGGAGGAGGGGGAGGGCGCCGGCCCGGACGAGCTCGCCGTCCACCTGCTTCCGCTCCTCCGGGCCACGCGGGTGCTCGCGCTGCGGGATCGCCTGGAGCTCCTCGCCGGGGAGCCGGGGGCGTTCGCGGACGGGCTGGAGCTCCGGGAACGGTTCGCCGAGAGGCTCTTCCTCCGGCCTTCGCTCCTCGGGCCGATGTTCGGTACCGCGATCCACGCGGAGGTGCTCCGGGACGTGCGCTGGGTCGTGGGCCGCGCCGGGACGTCCCGGGAGCTTCTGGAGCGGATGGACGTGCTGCTCTTCCGCTGGCGGAGCCGGGTGCCGGACCCGGCGGCGGTGGTGGCGCGGGAGGGCCTGGCGAGCCTGGAGCGGGGAGAGAACCTCCCTGGTGATCTGGGCGGCGCCGACGATGCGGCCGAGGCCGCGTTCCTCGCCCCCATGGCCCGGGATTTCGCCGACCTGGCGCGGCTCTGCCGGGAGGAGGGCTGCGGCCGGGCCGCGGAGGTCGTCGGCCGGCGCATGGAGGAGAGCGAGGATCCCTTCCGGGTGGTCACCGACCTGCTGATGCCCAACTACTTCGGCTTCCTCGCCAGGCTGGACGGGGGCGTGGAGCTCACCGCCCTGGCCGCGGCGGCGGTGGCGTTGCGGCTCGAGGCGCTGGAGACCGGTCGCTACCCGGCGGCGCTGGAGGACCTCCCGGACTCCGTGGTGGCGGCCCTCGCGACGGCCCGGATCGCCGGCGGGGGCCTGGAGTACGATCCGCCGGGGCCGGGCGGATCCGGGTCCGGATCCGGATCAGGTTCGGGCGGCCCGCGCCTGCGGCTGACCTCGGACGACCTGCTCTCCGCCTGGTCGGAGTCCCGGCGGGCCGAGCTGGCGCCGCTGCTGGTCTGGGATCTGCCGGCGCTCGCCGACGCCCGAGGAGCGCCCGGTCACGTCGAGCGCGAGCCGCCGCCCGGCGAGTGACCGGAGCGGTCGTTCCGCTCGCCCCGGTCAACCCTCCTGGGGCTGGAGCACCTTGCCCACGGCCTCGGCGTAGCGCTGCCAGGTGGCCTCGCGGGCCCGGAGCTGGCCGCGGCCCTCGGCGGTGAGGTGGTAGTACTTGGCCCGGCGGTTGTTCTCCGAGCGCCCCCACTCGGCCTCGATCCACTCGCGCTTCTCCAGCCGGTGGAGCGCCGGGTAGAGCGCTCCCTCCTCGACCAGGATCGCCTCGTCGGTCTTCCGGTGGAGGGCGTTGGAGATGGCGTACCCGTGCATCGGCCCCCAGGTCAGGGCCTTCAGGATCAGCAGGTCGAGCGTGCCGCGGACGAGCTCGAGATGGTCGGTGTCGGTCATGGGCGGTTCTCCCCTGGAAATCTTAGGGGGAGAGTGTAAGAGGACTCCCCTCAGAAGTCAAGGGGTAGGGCCTCCTGCTATACCCGCTGGCCGTCCTCGTCGTACTCGTACACCCCGCGCCCGACCTTCTTCCCCAGGCGGCCGGCCTGGACGTACTGGACCAGCAGGCGGCTCGGCCGGTAGGTCTCGCCCAGGGTCTCGTGGAGGTAGCGGAGGATCGACAGGCGGACGTCGAGACCCACCAGGTCGACCATCTCGAACGGCCCCATGGGGTGGTTGAGGCCGAGCTTGAGGGCGGCGTCGATGTCCTCCGCGGAGGCGATGCCCTGTTCGAGCATCCGGAAGGCCTCGTTGCCGATCATCGCGTTCACCCGGCTGGTCACGAAGCCGGGCGACTCGTTGACGGTGACCACCTTCTTGCCCATGGCGTGGGCCACGTGGGTGAGGGTCTGGAGGGTCTCGTCCGAGGTTTCGAGGCCGCGCACCATCTCCACCAGCTTCATGATGTGTACCGGGTTGAAGAAGTGCATCCCGGCGAAGCGGTCGGGGCGGGCGGTGGCGGCGGCGATCTCGGTCACGGAGAGGCCCGAGGTGTTGGTGGCGAAGAGGGCGTGGTCCGGGGCGGCGTCCTCCACCCGGCGGAACGTCTCCAGCTTGAGCGCGATGGTCTCGGGCACCGCCTCGATCACGAGATCGGCGGCGGAGACCGCCTCACCGAGGTCGTCGTGGAGGGTCAGGCGGTCGAGCGCGGCTTCGGCGTCGACCGACTCCACCTTGCCCAGGCTGATGCCCTTGTCCAGGTTCTTTTCGATGGTGCGCCGGGCCCTGTCCAGGATGTCCCGGCTGACGTCGGTCAGCCGGGTCTCGTACCCGGCGAGGGCCGAGACGTGGGCGATCCCGCGGCCCATGGTGCCCGCTCCGAGCACGGCGATGGTCTCGATCGGTCGGCTCATGATGATCTTCCGTGGAGTCGTGCGTCGACCGGCCCCTAGGACACCGGCAGGGTGTCCACGCCGGTCGACTTCTCTGCCAGGTTCTTGAGCTCGTCGGCGATGGCCAGGGTGGCATGCACCGCGGCGGCGGCGGCCTCCTGGGCCTCGGGCGTGGTGGCGTAGCGCTCGAGGTAGCGGCGCCCCTCCTCGTGGTGATGGACCTCTTCGGGCTGGATCACCTCTTCGTAGAGCCGCGCGGTCTCCTCGTCCCCCGCCGAGCGGCAGAAGGCGATGAACTGGCGGTTGCGCGCCCGGGCGATCGCCTCGCAGGTGAACGGTCCGGCCGCGGCCCGCTCGATGGTGGTCCGCAGGCCCTTCAGGTAGTGGTAGAGGGGGCTGTAGTCCCCGGCCGACGGATCCACGTCCGTCGCGTGGCCGAGCTCCGCGAGCCGCTCGCGGATGAGCCGGTAGTGCTTCATCTCGTCGCCGCACTGGAGGGCGAAGAGCATCTTCCCCTCCACGTCCTCGGTCTGGGGCATCCAGGAGCCGGCCAGCTCGGCGGCCTCGAGCTCGCTGCGCAGGGCCAGCTTCAACAGGGTGGCCACGTCCTTCCTGCCCTCGGCCCCGGCGGCCTCGGCCTCGAGGATCTCGTCTTCGCCGAGCTGGGAGAAGAGCTCCTCCAGCTCGTCCACCAGTCCCTGGACGAACTCTGTCGA
>JASFUJ010000679.1:0-3036 GCA_050050355.1 Acidobacteriota bacterium | reverse complement strand
GGGTTCCGCATCGAGCTGGGCGAGGTGGAGGCGGCCCTGGCCGCCCTGCCGGAGGTGGCGGAGGCGGCGGCGGGCGTGCGCGGGACGGAGGCCGCCGACCGGCGGCTGGTGGCCTGGGTGGTGCCGTCGGCCCTCGGCGCCGCCGATCCGGTCGACCCGGCCGGGCTCGCCGACGCGCTGCGGCGGGCGCTCAAGGAGCGCCTCCCGTCGTCCATGATCCCCTCCGCCTTCGTGGTGCTGGAGGCGCTGCCGCGGACGCCCAGCGGCAAGGTGGACCGCAAGGCGCTGCCGGAGCCGGACCCGGGGAAGTCGCACGGGATCCGGGGCGCGACCGCTCCCCGGACGCCCCTGGAATCGGCCCTGGCCGGAATCTTCGCCGAGCTCCTCGGGGTGCCGTTCCCGGGCATCGAGGACGATTTCTTCGCCCTCGGCGGCCACTCGCTCCTCGCCATGCGGGCGATCTCCCGGGTGCGCGAGGCCTTCGGGGTCGAGATCCCGCTCCGCCGCCTGTTCGAGGAGCCGACCGTCGCGGCCCTGGGGCGCGCGGTGGAGGCGGCCCTCATCGAGATCGAGACCGGCCGGGGGGCCGTCCCCCTGCCGCCGGTCGAGCCGGTGCCCCGCGCCGCCGCGGGCCCGACCCGGCTGCCCCTCTCCGCGGGCCAGGAGCAGCTCTGGTTCGTCGACCGGCTGGAGCCCGGGGACCCGAGCTTCAACCTGCCGTCCGTCGCCCGCCTGCGCGGCGCCCTGGTCCCGGCCGCCCTCGGCCGGGCCCTGGCCGCGCTGGTGACCCGGCACGAGGTGCTGCGGACCGCCTTCGAGACCGGCGCCGACGGTCCGTCGCAGGTGATCCTCCCGCCGGACCCTCCGACCCGGCCGCCCCTGCCGCTGATCGACGTCTCCGGCCTGCCGCCGGAGCGGCGGGAGCCGGAGGCGCGCCGGTGGGCCGCCGCCGAGGGCCGGGGCGCCTTCGACCTGGGGCGGGCGCCCCTGCTCCGGGCGTCGCTGGTGCGGCTGGCCCCGGAGGAACACCTGTTCCTGCTCACCGTCCACCACATCGTTTCCGACGGCCGCTCCCAGGAGATCCTGCTGGCCGACCTGGAGGTGCTCTACGACGCGGCCCGCGCGGCCCCCGCGGGGGACCGGCTCGGGCTGGCGGACGCCGGGCTGCCCGCGCAGGCGCTCCAGTACGCCGACTACGCCGTCTGGCAGCGGCGGGTGCTCCGCGGCGAGGCCCTCGACCGGCGGCTCGCCTACTGGCGGGGCCGGCTGGGCGGGACGCTGCCGGAGCTCCGGTTCCCGGGGGAGGGGGCCGGCCGGCCGGCGGCCCGCTCCGGGCGGGCCCGCCGGGGCGAGGTGCGCATGCTGCCCCTGGAGGGCCGGCTCCTGGAGCGCCTCAGGTCGCTCGCCCGGGCCGGCGGGGGGACCCTGTTCATGACCCTCCTGGCCGCCTTCGCGGCCTGGCTCCACCGGGTCACCGGCGCCACCGACCTGCTGGTGGGCACGCCCTCGGCCAACCGGGGCCGCACGGAGGTGGAGGACCTGGTGGGCTTCTTCGTCAACACCCTGGTGCTCCGCACCGACCTGACCGGTGACCCGGGCTTCCTGGAGCTGGCGGGCCGGGTGCGCGAGGAGGCCCTGGGGGCGTTCACCCACGCCGACCTGCCCTTCGAGAGCCTGGTGGCCGCCCTGCAGCCGGAGCGGAGCTCCGGGCGGGCGCCCCTCTTCCGGGTGCTGTTCGCCCTCAACCCGGTCCGGGGGGGCGACGAACGGACGTTCGCGGACCTGACGTACGAGCCGGTGGTGGAGCACAACGGCACGTCCCAGTTCGACCTCAGCCTCTACGCCGCCGACCGCGGCGGCGACGTGCTGCTGTTCGCCGAGTACGACGCGGCGCTGTTCGGACCCGGCGCCGGGGACAGGATCCTCGACCAGGTCCGGGCGCTCCTGGACGAGGTGGCCGGGGCGCCGGAGCGCCGGCTGTCGGAGCTGGCCCGGGGCGCCGCGCTCGAGCCGGTGCGGCCGGCCGGCCCGCCGGAGCCCGCCGCCGGGGCCGCGACGACCGAGGCGTCCGAGACTGGGAAGCCGGCGGGGACCGCTCGGGCGACGGACCCGGCCCGGCGGGACCGGCTCGCCGCGCGTCGCGGGCGGCTCAGCCCCGAGCAGCGGGCCGCCCTGGCCCGGAGGCTCCGCGGCGCCGCCGAGCGCGGGCCCGGCGGCTCCGACGGGACGGCCGGCGCCTTGCCGGGGACAGTGCCGGGGACCGTGCCCGCGGTGGGAGCCGCGGGACCGTCCCTGGTACCGCTCCAGCCGGCCGGGGACGCCCCGCCGCTCTTCCTGGTCCACCCGGCGGGCGGCGACGTGCTGTGCTTCGCTCCGCTCGCCGAGCAGTTGGCGCTGCTGGAGGGCGCGGGCCGCCGCCGGCCGGTCTATGGCGTCCAGTCCCGGGGGCTGGTGGACGGCTTCGAGCCCCACGCCGGCATCGAGGAGATGGCGGCCGGCTACCTGGAGGAGATCGGCCGGCTGGTCCCGTCCGGCCCCGTCCACCTGGCCGGCTGGTCCCTGGGCGGCGTCGTGGCCTTCGAGATGGCCCGCCGGGCCCGGGCCGATGCCGCGTCCGGCGCGGCTCCCGACGTGGCCCTGCTGGCGGTGCTGGACACGGTGCCCGACGTCGGCGAGCTGCTGGCGGCGAATGCGTCCGCCGACGGCGAGGACGACGACGCCCGCTGGCTGATGCACATCGTCGAGTACGCCGAGGGCCTCTCCGGCCGGCGCCTCGGGCTCCGCCACGAGACCCTCGCCGGCCTGCCGCTCGAAGCCCAGCTCGCCCGCCTGGGCGGCGCCCTACAGGCGACCGGTCTGCTTCCGGCCCCCACCGGGTCGACCGGGTCAACCGGGTCGGCCGGGTCGACCGGCGGCGCGGTCCGCTACCTGGCCCGCCTGCTCGACGTGTTCAAGGCCAACTGCCGGGCCGTGGCCGGCTACCGCCCGGGGATCTACCCGGGACCGATCACCCTGTTCCGGACGGGCTCGGATCCG
>JASFUJ010000678.1:0-3038 GCA_050050355.1 Acidobacteriota bacterium | reverse complement strand
GTACTCGTCCAGCCGGTTGCGGAAGCTCTGTTCGCTCGTGCCGTCCATGGGGACGATGATACCGGCTGGCGCATGGGTGCGGCCGAGGCTTCTCGCGGTGCTCGACGACCGCTCGTGCCCGGTCTGCCACCCCCGTCGCCGGTCCTGGCGATTTTCCTCGGGATGCTCTCGCTCCCTGCAGACGAGAGCTTCAACGCGCGCATCATCCGAGGGCCGTTCTGAGATGGCCACCGCACTGGCCTACCGGCTCCGGCACAGAAACCACGTCTTCAAGGTCACGAGCCGCTCCGACCGGCTCCGCGACCTCGAGAGGCTCCTCGAGTGTCGAATGCAGGCTCCGAGATGCGCCGAAATGGATCGCCTCCCGGTGACCACTACCCAAATGAACCAAAGGCGTCATGGCAGATTCGCCGTTTGGTCACTCAGACGTTCGACGACCCGAGAGGACCTCAGATGAGCATGCCAGATCGCTCTGTCTACAGGAGCTGGACCGAGGAAGACCTTCTACAGGCTGTCAATGCCGGACGCGAAGAGTATCGGCGGGAAGCCATCGAGATGATCGAAGAAGAGCTGGATCGCCGCGGCATCGATGGCGAGAACCGTGCCGATCTCGAACAGAAGATCAGGTCCGAGAGGGAAGAGGCCATGGGGCGCTGGGCGGGAGTTCGCGGATGGCTCTTGATCTTCACACTGCTCCTTGCCTTGGTTTCCTTGGCGTTTATCGTCGAGGGATTGAATCTATACTTCTCGCAGGGGGGGCCGGTACTGGCGCAATGGTTCCTCTGGGTCATCGGAGGGTATGGATGCTACGTGGTCGCCCTCCTCGTCCAGAGAGATCCCTCGGCGCCGCGGCGGGCCTTCCGATTGGTCTTCGTTTTCCTGGTTCCGACTCTCGGCCCGGCGCTGTTGATCTACCCGAGCACGTCAGGAACGTTCCTCTTGCTGTGTTTCTCTGGAGCGATGATCTTCGGCTTGCTGGAGTATCTCCGTGTGTCTCGACGGGTCGCGGCTACGTATGGGGGCACGTCCACCCGCGGCGAATGATCCCCTGTACCGGCCGGCTCCGCCGCCGCCGAGGCGACGTAGCTCGGCGACCCGGACGAGAGCGGCGTTTGCAAGGCTCGTCGGCCGACACCACCCGCACGGGGCCCTCCTCCCGCACCCCTGATATCCTCTCCGGGCGCCTCCCGCGCCGCCGGGAGGATCGAATCTCGTCCGTTCGAATCGACTCCGGAGCACTCTCATGTCCCCGACCCCCAGTCCGACCCCGAGCGGGAGCCCGACCGAGACGGAGACTCCCGCCCAGCCCGAAACCAGCGCCTGGCCGTCCCGGGTCGACTCCCTGGAGGAGCTCGGCCTCTCCCGCGAGGCCGTCCTGCGCGACTACCGGATCGCCCACGAGAGCCGGGAGGCGAGCCTGGTCGGGCGCCGGGAGGTGCTGACGGGCAAGGCGAAGTTCGGGATCTTCGGCGACGGCAAGGAGGTCGCCCAGCTCGCCATGGCCCACGCCTTCCGCAAGGGCGACCACCGGGCCGGCTACTACCGGGACCAGACCTTCATGCTCGCCCTCGGCGAGATGAGCCTGCGCGAGTTCTTCGCCCAGCTCTACGCCCACGCGGACGTGGCGGCGGAGCCGGCCTCGGCCGGACGCCAGATGACCGCCCACTTCGCCACCCGGATGCTCGACGAGGAGGGCCGGTTCAAGAGCCAGACGGACGTCTACAACGTGCCGGCGGATCTCTCGCCCACCGGCTCCCAGATGCCGAAGCTCGCCGGGCTGGCCTACGCCTCGCGCCTCTACCGGCACCTGGAGGAGCTCCGCGACCCGTCGGGGGGCTTCGAGCGCTTCTCCGACGGCGGCAACGAGGTCGCCTGGGGCACCATCGGCAACGCCTCCTGCGCCGAGGGGCTGTTCTGGGAGACCGTCAACGCCGTCGGGGTGCTGAAGAGCCCGCTCCTCCTGTCGATCTGGGACGACGAGTACGGCATCTCCGTGCCCAACGAGTTCCAGGTCACCAAGGGGGACGTGGGCTGCCTGCTCGAGGGCTTCCGGATGGACTCGGGACGATGCGAAGAGGGCGGCTACGACCTCTACCGGGTCAAGGGCTGGGACTACCCGGAGCTGGTCCGGACCTACCTCGAGGCGGGCGAGAAGGTCCGCCGCGACCACGTGCCGGCGATCATCCACGTGGTGGAGCTGACCCAGCCCCAGGGCCACTCCACCTCCGGCAGCCACGAGCGCTACAAGACCGAGGAGCGCCTGCAGTGGGAGGAGGACCACTGCTGCCTGAAGGCCATGCGCCAGTGGATCCTGGAGCAGGAGCTGGCGGGCGCGGACGAGCTCGACGCCATCGAGAAAGAGGCGCGCCAGCACGTCCTGGACGAGAAGCTCGCCGCCTGGAAGGCCTTCCGGGCGCCGATCGAGGAGGAGCTCGAGACCGTCGTCGGTCTGATCCGCGACCTGGCCGCCGCGGTCCCCGGCCCCGGCGGGCGAACCGCGGTCGAGAAGGTGGTCCAGAAGCTGCTCCGCAAGCAGACGCCCCTGCGCCGGGACCTGCTGGCGGCGGCGGAGGAGGCCCTGGTGGCGGCCGCCGGCGACGACGTGCCGGCGCGGCGCGAGCTGGCCGCCTGGCGGCGCGCGCTCCGCCGGGAGAACCGGGAGCGCTACTCCTCCGAGCTCTACACGGAGAGCGCGACCGGCCGCTCGGCGCTCGACGTGCCGGAGGTGGCGCCCCGGTACTCCGAGGACGCCCCGACGGCCAACGGCTTCGAGGTGCTCAACCACTTCTTCGACGCGGCCCTGGCGCGCATGCCGAACGTGATCGCCTTCGGCGAGGACCTGGGCAAGCTCGGCGACGTGAACCAGGGCTTCCACGGGCTCCAGGAGAAGTACGGTGCGCTGCGGGTCTCCGACACCGGCATCCGCGAGGCGACCATCATCGGCCAGGCCATCGGCCTGGCGCTCCGGGGCCTGCGCCCGATCGCCGAGATCCAGTACCTGGACTACCTGCTCTACTGCCTCCAGATCCTTTCCGACG
>JASFUJ010000677.1:0-3038 GCA_050050355.1 Acidobacteriota bacterium | reverse complement strand
ACGCCTGGGGGCTCTGGGACCGGCCCTGAGGGTCACGGGCGAGGCCTCGTTCTGGTGCATGGCGACCACCCTGGCCGGGTTTCTCAGCCTGCTCCTCGCCTCGGCGGAGCCGCTCCGCGAGCTGGGCAAGGCGGGGGCGGTCGGGACCCTGATCGCGCTGGCCGCCGCCTACGGCCTCTACCCGCCCTTCCTCCGGGACCCGCGCCGGGGTCCGGACCGGAGCCGCCGGACCCCGAATCGGGCCGAGCCGGACGACGCCGCGGGGGCGGCCGCCCCGCCGCCGGCTCCACCGGCTCGGGACCCGTTCGGCGGCCGGCGGCTCGGCGCCGTGGTCGCGGTGATCGCTCTCCTCGCCGGGGTCGCCGCGCTCGGCCTGCCCCGGATCACCACCGACCCGGGGCTGCTGGCCTATTTCGACGCGGGGAGCGCAATCCACGCCGGCCTCGAGGCCGTCGACCGGGCGGGGGGCTCCAGCCCCTTGAACGTCCTGTTCCGGGACGCTGCGGAGGGCTCGCCCGGCTCCGGCGGAGGGCGGCTCGACACCGACGACGCACTCGGCCGCCTGGCGGCGGTCCAGGAGGAGCTCGAGGCCGATCCGGCCGTGGGCACGGTGCTCTCGCTCGCCCCGCTGGTCGACGAGGCCGCGCGGTTCCCGATGGCCGGCTTCATGAGCACCGAGCGGCTGGTCGACACCCTGGCATCCCCCGCCTTCGGGGGAGTGGCCGAGAGCTTCGTCACCCCCGACCGGACGCGCGGGCTCCTCGCCCTGCGGATGCGCGAGCACGGCGGTGCGCCGGCGCCCGGCGAGCGGAGCGCGACGATCGGCCGGGTGCGCTCGACGCTCCGCGACCACGGGTTCGAGCCGGAGGCCGTGGCCGGGCTCTACGAGCTGCAGGGCGAGCTGGCCGAGCTGGTGGCGTCGAGCCTCCTCACCGGCCTGGGCGGTCTCTTCCTGCTCTTCGTCGGCGTCTCCTGGGCGGTCTCCCGGCGGCTCCGGGACGCGGGCGCCATGCTCGTCTGCCTCGCCGGCACGCCGCTGTTCCTCTTCGGCACGCTCGGGCTCGCCGGGGTTCCGGTCGATTTCATCTCGTCGCCGGCGGCCAACGTGGCCCTGGCGGTGGGGATCGACTCCATGATCCACCTCACCGCGGCCGCCCGGCGGGCGCGCCGCGAGGGCCTGGCTCCCTGGGCGGCCTGGGTCGAGGCCCGCGCCCGGCTGGCGCGACCGGTGGCCGGCGCCGGCCTGATCCTGGCCGCGGGGTTCGGCCTGTTCGTCCTGTCGAGCTTCCCCCCCACCCGGCGCTTCGGCCTCGCGGTGGTCGTGGGAATCGTCGCCGCCACGGCGCTCACCCTCGTCGTGCTGCCCTGGCTGGCCGGGGTCCGACGCTCCGGGCCTCGCGCCCGGCCCGCTCCCGACGACAGCCCGGGCCGGTGAGCCGGGCGGTGGTCCGGAACCGGGTCGCGGTCCGGGGCGGCATGTAACGTTTCGGGGGTCTCGAACGTTGTACTAGGGTGAACATGGGAGCCGCCGGATCCATGACCGCCCACATCCCCGGAGGACCTCGCTATCCTCAGCTCCGGGTCTCGCTCCGCACCGAGAACCCGCTGGCGCTGGTGAGCGCCATCCGTCTGGCCCTGCGGCGAGCCGGCACCGACCGGACCGAGATCGAACGCTTCACCCGGGACGCCCTGGCGAGCCCCGACCCCCGCGGGCTCTGCCGCCAATGGGTCCGGCTCGAGGTCCGCCGCGCGGACGATCCTCGCGAGCCCCGCTGACGCCGAACCCCGAGCCGTCCCGAACCGGAGAACCGAAGGCCCGGAGAGCCGGGCGGGACGAGGGGGGACGAGCGCACCCCCTCCCCGGGTATCATCCGGCGCGGCATGGATCCGCTGACCCACACCCTCGCCGGCGCCGCGCTGGCCGAGACGCCGCTGGGCCGCCTCGGGGGCCTGCGCCGCGGGCTCGCCACCGCCACCCTGCTGCTGGCCGCCAACCTGCCCGACGTCGACGTCTCCTGCTACGCCCTGGGCGCCGACTTCGCGCTGGGCCAGCGCCGCGGCTGGACCCACGGGGTCGTCGCGGCGGCGGTGCTGCCGCTTCTCCTGGCCGGGCTCCTGGTCGGGATCCTGTGGGGCGCCGCCCTCCTCCGGGGCCGGGAGCGGCGTACGCCGGTGCGGGCGGTGCCGCTGCTGGCGCTCTCCGTGATCGGCGTCTGGAGCCACCCTCTGCTCGACTGGCTCAACGTCTACGGTGTCCGGCTGCTGGCCCCGTTCGACTGGACCTGGTACTACGGCGATGCGGTCTACATCGTGGACCCCTGGCTCTGGCTCCTGTTCGGCGGTCCGGTCTTCCTGATCCGTTCCCGGAGCGTGAAGGCTCTGGTGCTCTGGGGCCTGCTCGCGGCGGGGACCGGGGCGCTCGTCCTCGCCGCCGCCCCGGTCGCCGCCCGCTGGGTCTGGACGGGGGCGCTGGCCGCCCTCGTCCTGCTCCGGTTGCGCGCCCGGCCCGGGCGGCCGAGCCCCGGGCGATCCGGCACCCGGCGGTCCGAACGCTTCGCGCTGGCGGCGCTGTGCGCGGCGCTGGTCTACATCGGGGCCATGGTCGCCTCCGCCGCGGCCGGGCAGGCGCTCGTCCGCCGCGCGCTGGAGCGTCGCGGCGAGGGTCCTCTGCGGGGCGTCATGGTCGGTCCCGAGGCCACCGACCCCTTCCGACGCCAGATCGTGGCCGAGACCCCCGAGGGCTACCGGGTCGGCCGCCTGCGCTGGCTCGAGACGCCACGCCTGGTCTTCGACGAGCGGATCATTCCCTACCCCGTGATCACCCCGGCCGTCCGCGCCGCGCTCGACGCCCCCTCCGTGGCCGGGTTCGTCGAGTGGATGCGCTTCCCCACGACCCGGGTCGAGGCGGACGGGAGCGGGTTCACGGTCCACCTGATCGACGTCCGGTATGCCCGGCGGGCCCATCGCGGAACGGACGGCTTCGGCACGGCGACGGTCCGCCTGGGGCCGGACCTGGAGCCGATTCCGCGCTGAAGGCC
>JASFUJ010000676.1:0-3040 GCA_050050355.1 Acidobacteriota bacterium | reverse complement strand
CCGCGGCGCCCAGGGCGGTGTAGCCCTCCATGATGTGGGCGTAGGGGTTGTCGAAGCTCCGGTTCCGGTGGGGGCGATCGACCCCGGCGGCCGCGGCGCGATCCTCGAACCAGGGGGCATCGCCGGCCGGGGTGGGCTCGGCGGGCTCGGCTGACTCCGCGGGCTCGGCCGGGAGAGCGAGCGCCCCGAGCAGGCCGGAGAGAATGAAGAGAACGACGGGGGCGATGCGCTTCACCGGCCCATCCTAATTCAGATCCGGGACTCCGTTCGGCGCTCGCTCTCCCACGGTCCGGCCGGCCCGGCCGGCCCGTTCGGTCCGCCCGGCCGGGGGAACCGGAGCCGGCGACCGGCGGACCTCCTCCAGCCGGTTCCGCCCCTCGGTGACCCGGACGATGCGGTTCGGAGCCACGTCGCGGAAGGTCTGGACGCGCCCCGAGCGGGGCCAGCGCACGGTGAGCTGGTCGACCCGCCCGGCGTCGCCGAGCCCGAAGTACTGCCGCAGGCTGTTCTGGGATCCGTAGCCGTCGCCCAGGGCCACCTCGCGGATCTGCGTCAGGCCGCTGGCGGTGAGCGTCAGGCGGGCCCCCACGCCGTCCCGGTTCGAGCCCTCCGGCAGGTCGCCGGCGGCCCCGGCCACCTCCACGCCGAGCCATCCGTGCGCTCGGTCAGAGACGCGGTCCAGCCGGTTCGCCAGCAGGGCGTGGCGGTCGGTGGAGGCGGCCACGGCGAGGTCCAGGACCCCCCGGTTCCAGAAGTCGGCCACGGCGATCCCGCGGCTGTTGAGCAGCAGGTCGGTGCCCGTGGCGCGGCCGATCTCCGTGAACGTGCCGTCGCCGTCGTTGCGCAGGTGGCGGTTGCGCTCCCAGCCGTGCCAGGAGCGCCCTTCGAAGTGGTCCGGGTCGAACAGGACGCCGGTCTTGTAGAGGTCCTGGCGGGAGACCACCGAATTCAGGAACTCGAGCTCGATCTCGGTGTTCCGTTCGCCGTAGACCCAGCCGTTGGCCGAGTAGAGGTCGAGCCAGCCGTCGTTGTCGAAGTCGGCGAAGCCGGAGCCCCAGAACCAGCCGGGCGGGTTGGCGCCGGCCTCCCAGGTCACGTCCTCGAAGGTGCCGTCCCCCCGGTTGCGGAGCAGCGTGTTGCCCGAGGCCATCTGCTGGAAGACCTCCACGAACCGGGTGCCCGACTGGCGGAAGATCTCGAAGTAGAGGGGCATGTCGCTGGTCCAGACCCCCTGGCGGAACGAGTTCGCCATGTAGCGGTGCACCGTCGGGGCCTCGGCGAACCAGGAGTGCTCGGAGCGGATGTGGGCCACGTAGAGGTCCAGGCGCCCGTCGTTGTCGTAGTCGCCGAAGGAGGAGCTCATGCCCGCGCCGTAGGCCAGGGTGCCGGTCTCGGTGGTGACGTCGTCGAAGGTGCCGTCCCCCCGGTTGCGGTACAGGGTCTTGCGTCCGAAGTCGTTGGCCACGTACAGGTCGGGCCAGCCGTCGTCGTCGTAGTCGCCGAACGCCGAGCCCAGGCAGAGGCCGGTGTCGCCGACCCCCGCCTCCTCGGTCACGTTGGTGAACGTGCCCAGACCCGGACCGGGGCCGTTGTTGCGGTAGAGGCGGTTCGGCTCGCCGTTCCGGGCGTAGAACGTGGTGGGGATGCGCTCGCGCGGGTCCAGGTAGCGCCCCACGTAGAGGTCCAGGTCGCCGTCGTTGTCCACGTCGGCCCACGAGGCCACGGTGGTGCAGCAGTCCGCGCCGAGCCCGGCCTCGGCGGTGACGTCGGTGAAGGTGCCGTCCCCGTCGGCGTGGAAGAGCTGGTTGGGCTCGAACGTCCGGCTGACGAACAGGTCCTTCCAGCCGTCGTCGTCGTAGTCGGCGAAGAGAGCCACGCTCACTCCGGACAATCCCGCCAGACCGGCCTCCGCGGTCACGTCTTCGAAGCTGCCGTCGGCCCGGTTACGGTACAGCCGGGACTCGACGCCGTCGGGGATGAACAGGTCGTAGAAGCCGTCGCCGTCGTAGTCGGCCGCGGTGATCCCGGCCGGCCCGTAGCGGATCATGGCGAACTCGAGGGGGAGCTCGAGGAACGCGGGGTAGTACCGGTTCTCGAAGTCGATCCCGGCGGCCGCGGCCACGTCGACGAACTGGGGCCGTTCGGCGATCACCCGACCGCCCTCCAGGAGCTCGGCGCTCCGCAGGAGAAGGCGGTCGGTAGATCCCGCGCGGGCGAGCCGCACCCGGAGCAGGGCCCGGTCGATCCCCGGGCGCGGCGCCCCGGCCGGAGTGCCGATGAGCTCGAAGCGGGCGGTGGCGACCACCTCCCCGTCCCCCTCCCAGCGCTCCAGGCGGTGCAGGTGGAAGTGCAGCTCGTCGAGCGACGAGAAGCCGTCCAGGTAGCGCATCCACTCCCGGACGGCCCGTGATCGGTCGAGGGGGCTCGGACCTTCCTCGCCGGCCGCAAAGCGGGAGATCTCGACCCCGTTCCGGCTCTCCTCCGGGGTCGTCTCGGACAGGCCCAGGGGTGGGCCGGAGTACGCGGGGTCGAGCCACCGCTCGACCGCCGCCGGATCTCCTGCCTCGAGCGCGACGGCCAGCCCGTCCAGTGCCTCCACCGCCGTCCGGCCGGTCTCGAAGAACCTTCGCCCACGGTCCTCGGCCCGGTTGCCGACGATCCAGATGCCGGAGACCGCGAGGGCTGCCCCCACCAGGAGTCCGAGGAGGAGACGTCGCCGAGGGGTCGAGCGGAGGCTCTTCATGATCGACGGAGTGGAGAGCTCGGGGGGGGTTCCAGGGGGGCGCGGGCGCGCGACGCCGAGGTCGCGCGAACGAATTCGCAAGTGTCGATGCTGGAGTTTCGGGGCCGGCCGGAGGCGAGGTCAAGGGCCAGGAAGGTCCAAAAAGGATCTAATCGGATCCCCCCTGCAGCTCGCCTGGGCGCTGCGATAATCTCGCCGGTCATGGCCGACGAGTCTCCGCTCCGCTACTCCGCCGCCGCCTGCCAGGTGGACTTCCCGAACCCGGCCGACCGCTCCGGGATCCGGCCCCACGTGGAC
>JASFUJ010000675.1:0-3042 GCA_050050355.1 Acidobacteriota bacterium | reverse complement strand
GAGCGATCCGGAGATCCTCTACCTGGGCCTCTCGTTCTCGCTGCCGGCCCTGTTCATCCTGCTGTGCCACGAGCTGGGCCACTACCTGGCCTGCCGGTACTACCGGCTCCCCGCCACCCTGCCCTACTTCCTCCCCCTGCCGCTCGCCCTGGGGACCCTGGGGGCGTTCATCCGCATCCGGGCGATGATCCGCACCAAGCGGGAGCTTTTCGACGTCGGCGTCGCCGGCCCCCTGGCCGGGTTCGTGGCCCTGATCCCGTTCCTGGTCCTGGGCGTCCTCTGGTCGGAGCCGGTGACCGCGGCCGACCTGCCCGACGGTGTCTACGGCAGCCTGCTCGTGCCCGGGGACAGCCTGGCGCTCTCCGGCCTCGCGCGGGCGTTTCACGGGCCCCTCGGCGACGACCGGATTCTCCAGCTCCACCCCTTCGCCCTGGCCGCCTGGTTCGGTCTCCTGGCCACCTCCCTCAACCTGATCCCCCTCGGCCAGCTCGACGGCGGGCACATCCTCTACGCCGCCGTCGGCCGCATCCAGCGCCGCCTCGCCCTGCCGCTCTGGCTCGGCCTCCTGGCCGTCGCCCTCCTGGTCTGGCCCGGCTGGGGTCTATGGTGCATCGTGACCATCGCCATGGGCCTGCGCCATCCGCCGGTCTACGACGAGCAGGCCCCCCTGGACCCGGCCCGCCGGGGCCTGGCCTGGGTCGCCCTCGCGGTGTTCCTGCTGTCGTTCATGCCGGTGCCGGTGGTGGAGATCCTGATCCAGCCGTAACAGGGCCGCCTAGACCTCCAGCACGAACGTCACCGGGCCGTCGTTGACCAGCTCCACCTCCATCCGCGCCCCGAACACCCCCGTCTCGACCCGCCGGCCCGCGGCCCGCAGGCCCTCCACCAGCGCCTCGACCAGGGGCTCCGCCTCCTCGGGCGGCGCCGCGCCGTCGAACGACGGCCTGCGGCCCCGGTCCAGCGAGCCGGCGAGGGTGAACTGGGAGACCACGAGAAACTCCGCCCCCACGGCCGCCGGGCCCAGGTTCATCCTCCCGCGGTCGTCCTGGAACACCCGGAGATGGGCCAGCTTGTGCACGGCCGCCTCCACCTGGGCCGGCCCGTCCCCCCTCTCCACGCCCGCCAGGACCAGCATCCCGCGACCGATGCGGCCGACCTCCTCCCCGTCCACCCGGACGGCCGCCGAAGAGACCCGTTGCAAGATCAAACGCATGGAATCCGTCCCGATCAGTAGAAGCCGCGCCCCCGGGGCGCATCCTGCCGGCCGGTGCCGGCCCGAGCACCGAGCGTATCGCGTCCACGGCGCCCGACCGTCCGCCGCCCTGTGATACCGTCCGGCTTCATCGGAAGGAATCGATTCCGCAGGAGAGTCATCCATGGTCAACAAGGTATTCTTGCTCGGCAACCTGGGCCGAGATCCCGAAGTCCGTTCCACCACGTCCGGTCAGCCGGTCGCCAACTTCCCCATGGCGACGTCCCGTCGATGGCGTGACCGCAACGGCCAGCTCCAGGAGCAGACGGAGTGGCACAACATCGTCTGCTTCGGCCGCCAGGCCGAGGTCGCCGGCCAGTACCTGACCAAGGGGAAGCAGGTCTTCGTCGAGGGCCGTATCCAGACCAACAGTTGGGACGATCGCCAGACCGGCGAGAAGCGCTACCGGACCGAGATCATCTGCGACAACTTCCAGATGCTCGGCGGCCGGGGCGGGGGCGGTGGCGGTGGCTACTCCGACTACGACGGCCCCTCGTACGGGGGCGGCGGAGGAGGCGGAGGCGGAGCCCCGTCCGGCGGTGACGCCCCGTCCGGCGGCGGCGGTGGCGGCGACGAGGACGACGACATCCCCTTCTGATCCCTGCACGACCACCGGGCGGCGCGCAGACCGCCACCCGGGCGACCCCGCACCCCAGCCATGACCCGACGCGTCCACAACTTCGGGGCCGGTCCCGCGGCTCTGCCTCTTCCCGTCCTGGAGCAAGTTCGGAACGAGCTCCTCGACCACCGCGGCACGGGGATGTCGATCCTCGAGGCCAGCCACCGGGGCGCCGACTACTCGGAGGTCCACCGGGACGCCCAGGCGGCGCTCCGGGAGCTCCTCGACGCGGGCGAGGATCGCTCCCGCGACCACGCCGTCCTGTTCATGGGCGGCGGCGCCCGGACCCAGTTCGGGCTGGTGCCCATGAACCTCCTGCCCCCAGCGGGCCGCGCCGACTACCTGGTCACCGGCCGCTGGGCCGAGATGGCCGCGGCCGAGGGCGCCAGGCGGGGGGACGCGCGGGTGGTCTGGTCGAGCGCCGGCACCGGCCACGACCGGGTCCCGGGGCCGGAGGAGCTGCGCGCCCTGGAGGTGCGCCCCGACGCGGCCTACCTCCACTACACCAGCAACAACACGGTGGCCGGCACGCAGCTCCGGGAGCCGCCGGCGCCCGAGGGCGCGCCCGACGTTCCGCTGGTCTGCGACATGTCTTCCGACATCCTCGGCCGGCCCATCGACCCGCGCCGGTTCGGCCTGATCTACGCCGGCGCCCAGAAGAACCTGGGCCCCGCCGGGGTCACCCTGGTCCTGGTCCGTCGGGACCTGCTGGAGCGTTGCCCCGGCGACCTGCCGGACACCCTCGACTACTCGAAGATGGCGGCCAAGGACTCGCTGCTCAACACGCCGCCGGTGTTCGCCGTCTACGTCCTCGGCCTGGTCGCCCGGCACCTGCTCGAGCGCGGCGGGCTCGAGGCCGCCGCCCGGCGCAACGAGGAGAAGGCGGCTCTGCTCTACGACGCGATCGACCGGTCCGACGGGTTCTACCGCGGCCACGCGCGGGAGGACAGCCGCTCGTCGATGAACGTCACCTTCCGCCTGCCGGACGCCGAGCTCGAGGGCCGGTTCGTGGCCGAGGCCGCCGAGGCGGGCCTCGTGGGGCTCAAGGGGCACCGTTCGGTCGGCGGGATCCGGGCGTCGCTCTACAACGCCGTCGAGCGGGCGTCGGTCGAGCGCCTCGTGGAGCTGATGGAGGAGTTCCGTTCGCGCGCCGGCTGACTCGGGAGCATGG
>JASFUJ010000674.1:0-3054 GCA_050050355.1 Acidobacteriota bacterium | reverse complement strand
ACCTCACCATCCCGGAGGATGAACCCGGTCGCCTGCAGGTGACCTCCGTCCGGATCCCGGTAGGCGCCGATGCGCGCCTCGACGTCGCCCCCGTCGAGCCCGAAGCCCACGGGGAAGGTCAGCTCGTGCCTCTTCACGGTCTTTCCCGCGTCCTTCTCCGAGTCGACCGACAGGGCGTAGACCTTCACCCCGAGGTCGTCGAGCCGGTCGAGGTGGTCCTGGAAGTCAGCCAACTGCTGACGGCAGAACGGTCACCAGTGGCCCCGGTAGAACAGCACCACCGCCCAGCCCGGATCGACACCGGCGGGCAGCTCGAGCGTGCCTCCCTCCACCAGGTCGACGGTGAGCTCGGGGAATCGGTCGCCGTTGTTCAATCGCATGATCAGCCCTTTCTCGGACACTCCTCGTGGTCGTCGGCTCGAAACGAAATCGAGGTTGATCATGTACTGCACCGGCACCCCGGGGCAACACCCTGCGGGGTGGCGCCGTCCCCGCTCGGCTCGAGCCCGCCGCCGGCCTCGGGAGTGGGACGGGCCGACCGGTGGCGCCGGGACCGCCGGTCACGGCGTGTCGGGAAAGCCCATCCGGGCGAGCAGCTCCCGGAAGCGAGGGTGGCCGCGGAGGGCGTCCAGCCGCGGATCGACGGCCAGGCTGACGAGATCGGTCTCCCGCTCGGCGAAGGAGCGCTCGAGCCAATCGAGGGCCGGGTCCACCTCCCGGAGGGCCGCGTACTCCAGGACGACGTCGTAGGGCGGCTGATAGCGGCCGGACTCCCAGCGGGCCACCTGGCCTTCGATCGCCTTGCGGTGCAGGAGCTCCAGGCCGCCCTTCGTGTGGATGCGCCAGATCTCCCTACCGGCGTCCTCGCTCCGGGCGTCCAGCGCCTCCGCCCGGACCCACGCCTCCAGCGCCTCCGACTCGTGGCCCAGGGTCACCTCGATCCACTTCAGGTTGTCCCAGGCGTCGTAGTAGTCCGGGTGGAGCTCGATCGCCCGGTGCGCCTGCGCGACCGCCTCCTCGCCGCGGCGGGCCTGGAACAGGTGCCAGGCGTAGGCGGTGTTGATCACCGGCGAGGTGGGCGCGAGCGCCAGCGCCCGCTCGGTGCTGGCGAGCGCCTCCCCGTGCCGTCCCAGGGCCGAGAGCAGCGAGCCGCGCCAGAACCAGGGTTCCGGCGCATCGGGCGCCAGCTCCACCGCCCGCTCGACGGCCGCCGTCGCGGTCTCCCAGTCCCAGTGGACGACCGCGGCGACCAGCCCCCGCGCCAGGTGGGCCCGGGCCGACTCCGGGTCCAGCTCGAGGGCCCGGCGGGCCATGACCTCCGCCGGCCCGAACGCCTCCCGCGGGCGCCAGAAGTCGTAGATGCCCAGCAGGGCGTACGACGCCGCGAGCCCGCTGTAGGCCTCCGCGCTCCCGGGGTCGAGCGCCGCGGCGCTCTGGAAGGCGGCGATCGACTTCTCCAGCCCCTCCCGGGAGCGCCGGTCGGCGTGGTGGCGGGCGATCAGCAGGTACTCGCGCGCGGCGCTCGGGGAACCGGCCCCGGCGCGCGCCGCGGCCGCCCCGGAGTGGTCGTCCCAAGGGGACGACGCCGTCCACCAGACCCCGGCCGCCAGAAGCACCACACCGAGGGCGGCCGCCGTCAGCCATCGCCGCCGCCCTCCGCCCCGGCTCCCCGGCGATCTCCCATCTTCCACCCTCTCCACGGGTGCCACGAAGCGATACCCCCTGCGGGGCACGGTCGCCACGAACCGGGGTTCGGATGCCTCGTCCCCCAGGGCCTCGCGCACCCGGGCCACGGCCGTGTTCAGGCTGGCGTCCACGTCCAGGTGGGTCCCCGGCGGCCACAGGGCTTCCCGGAGCATCTCTCGCGACACCGTGGCCGGCGCCCGCTCGACGAGGGTGACCAGCAGCCGCAACGGCAGCTCCTGCAGCGGCACCACCTCCCCGCCGCGCCGCAGCTCCAGCTCCCCTCCATCCAGCAAATTCAGCTCGAAGCCCTCGAAACGGTAGCGCCCGGACACCGCCGCATCGTAGCAGCGCCGGTCGTGGGCAAGGGAGGGGGAAGGGGGCCGGGCGGATTCCGGACAGGCGGATTCCGGGCGCGGGTCGGGCGAGTCGAGGCCGTGCGGTGACCGAATTCGGTCCTGGACTCGGTCGAATTCGGCCTTCGGCACGGTTGAATTGCCTCGTCCCGGACGCTCGATCCGGCCGTCCGCGGACTCGGAACCGCCCTCCTGGGGCACGATGGAGGGTAGAGGGTGCCCCCACGACCCGGCTGACCGCCCGGCTGGCGGACCTCTGGCCGGGCGCCCGCCCGGTGGACGGCCCCACGGCCGGGGTGCAGACCCTGGGGTGCGACATCGACCCGGACGGCCAGCCCGGGGGCCAGAGCGCGAAGAGCTGCTCGGAGGCGAGCGGCGCGCCCACGGTGACGCCCCAGCTCGGCTGCGTCATCGACCCCGACGGTTAGCGTCCTGCGGCGGATGGGCCGCAGCTCCCGCCCTCCCGCCTTGCACGCCGCCGCGTCGGCCGGTACCGTTGGATCGTCGTGTTCACGAAAGCGTCGATTCACGCCGGCAGGCGGCTGGCGCTCGGGGCCGGCTGGGTCGCATTGCTCGCCGCCCCCGCCCTGATCCTCGCCCCCACCCCCCTGCCCGCCCAGCCCCCCAACCACGCCCGTGGGTTCGAGCCGCGCAACACGTTCGAGCTGGGGGATCTCGAGCACGTCAACCTGTTCAACGGCAACCTGACCCTGACGATCCCGATCGGCCCGGCGTTCCCGGTGGGCCCGGAGCTGTCGTATCAGCTTCTGCTCACCTACACGGGCAACGTCTGGGAGTGGGAGGAGATCTGCCCGGATTACCCGGTGACCTCGACCTGCTACCTGCAAGCACTCCCGCGCCTCCGCTCGACCGCGGGCCTGGGCTGGGAGCTGGGGTTTGGGCGGATGCTCCAGCCCGACGACGTGGCCAGCCCGAGCGCGCTGCCGGCCTACGCGGGCGCGGACCAGTCGAGTCACGCTCTGCACGCCGCGATGCTCCACCCGGGCCAGCAGAG
>JASFUJ010000673.1:0-3055 GCA_050050355.1 Acidobacteriota bacterium | reverse complement strand
TCCGGCCCGGGAGGGATCCGGACGACGTCGAAGCCCTCCCGGGCGAGGTTCGCGGCCGGGATCCGGATCGACGGATGCTCCATGGCGGAGAGGACGATCCGCGGCCTGCCGCCGGCCGCGGCGTCGGGGGCGCTGCGCCGGGCGGCGCCCAGGAGGACGGCGTTGTTCGCCTCGGTCCCGGACGCGGTGAAGACGATCCGCTCCGGCGCCGCGTTCAGCAGCTCGCCGACCCGGCTCCGCGCCCACTCGACGGCGCCGCGCGCCCGTCTGCCCGGCGCGTGCACGGACGAGGGGTTCCCGAAGCGCTCCCCGAGCCAGGGAAGCATGGCCTCGCGGACGCGGCGATCGAGCGGTGTGGTGGCGTTGTGGTCGAGGTAGATGGTTTCCATCGTCTCCCCGGAAGTGTAGCAACCGGGTCGGGGGGTCGGCGCGGGAATCGGTCGCCTGCGGGGGAGGATCGGAATCCACCGGCGGGACCGGCGAGTTATACAAACTACCGCAGTCACCCCCCGGAGGGCCTTCCAGCGGCCTTCCCGGCTCGAACCTCGACCCGAGGAGCCCGACCTTGCAGCCGAACCCCGACGCGTCCACCCCGATCCGCCCTCTCGCCCCTCTCGCGCTGATCGCCCTCTGTCTGGTGGTCGTCGTCGCGCTCGCGACCGGCCCGGTGGTGGGCAAGGCGAAGGAGAAGTCCGCCCCGGGGGAGCTGGCGCAGAAGTACCGGGACTTCCTGCAGACCGTCGACCTGATCATGACCGAGCAGGAGCGCGAGGCCTTCCTCGAGCTGGAGAGCGACTATGAGCGCGATGAGTTCATCGAACGCTTCTGGCGCTCGCGGGACCCGCAGCCCCAGACCACCCGCAACGAGTTCAAGGACCGCTGGGACCGGCGCATCGAGTACGTGAACAGGTTCCTCGACGAGGAGGTGGGCGAGCGGGACGAGCGGCGGCGGATGATCCTGCTGAACGGTCCGCCCGGCGCGATCGTCGAGAGCAAGTGCAGCAACCTCCTCGTGCCGATCGAGGTCTGGATCTGGGCCCGTAGCGAGGCGCTCGGTCACGAGCTGGCGATCGTCTTCTACAAGCCGGGCGGCGGGGCGCTGCCCTTCCGCATCTGGCATCCGCTGGACGGCCTCGACGCGCTCTTCGACCGGTGGGGCTCGGCCACCGCGCAGCCGAGCCTCCAGACCATCGCCCTGCGGTGCCCCGAGGGCGAGAAGCTCGCCGGAGCGATCGGCTGGGTCCTGCGGGAGGGCAACCTGGGGTTCAGCACACTCCTGGGGCGGATCGAGGAGGGCTACGACCCGCCCTCGAGCGAGTGGGTGGAGACCTTCGAAAGCTACTCGACCCGCGTGCCCGAGGGCGCGGAGACCTTCGACGCGGGGCTCGAGATCACCTACCCCGGGCGGCGGCAGAGCCGGACCGTGGCCCAGGGGCTGATCAGCGTCCCGGTCTCCGCGGTGGGCACCGCCGAGCTCGCGGGCAGCCGCTCCTACAACCTGGTGCTCAACGGAGAGGTGCTCCTCGACGGCGTGCTGTTCGAGACCTTCCGGTACAAGTTCGACTTCCCGGCGTCCCAGATCCGGGAATCGACCATCCCGCTGGTCTTCGAGCGCGCGCTGCGCCCCGGAGAGCAGTACACCCTGGTGCTCAAGGTCGAGGACCTCAACTCCGGCCGGTTCCACCGGGCGGAGCGGACCCTCGACGTGCCCGCGGTCGAGCAGCGCATGAGGGCGCCGGGGCCGCGGGACGAGGAGACCGTCCGGCTGCTGGACGAGGCGAACGCGATCCTGGCCGAGGGGGAGTCGAGCCTGCGGCTGGTGCGCCCCCAGGGCGAGCTGCTCACCGACATGATCCGGTTCAACACGCTGGCGGTGGGCGAGGGCTTCGACCACGTCACCTTCGCCCTCGACGGCCGGCCGGTGCTGATCGACAAGAAGCCCCCCTACAGCGTGGAGCTCGATCTGGGGACCCTCCCGCGCACCCACTCCCTCCGCGCCACGGCCTACGATGCCGAGGGCGTGGAGCTGGCGAGCGACGAGATCCTGGTCAACACGGGGGGCACCCGGTTCCGGGTCCACCTGACCGAGCCCCGCCGCGGACGGACCTACGAGGAGAGCCTGCGCGTGGCCGCCGAGCTGGAGGTGCCGGCGGGCAAGGACGTGGACCGGATGGAGATCTACGTCAACGAGACCAGGGTGGCGACGCTGTACGACCCGCCGTGGGCCCAGCCGGTGGTCCTGCCCGAGGAGATGCGCGGCGGCGGCGTCATCGGCTACGTGCGGGCGGTGGCCTACCTGGAGGACGGCAACGCGACCGAGGACACCGTGTTCATCAACGCGCCGGACTACATCGAGGAGGTGGACGTCCAGTTCGTCGAGCTCTACGCCACGGTGCTCGACCGGAGCGGACGCCCGGTGGACGGCCTGGGCCGTGAGGACTTCCGGGTCTTCGAGGAGGGCGCGGAGCAGCAGATCCTCCGCTTCGAGCAGGTGCGGGACCAGCCGATCCACACCGCCATCCTGATGGACGTCTCGGCGTCGATGAGCGACCGGCTGGACGCGACCCGCGAGGCGGCGGTGCAGTACTACCGGCAGATCGTCCGGCCCAAGGACCGGGCCTCGCTGATCACCTTCAACGACTACCCGAACCTGGCGGTCAAGTTCACCAACGGCGTGGACGAGCTGGCCGGCGGCCTGGCCGGCCTGAAGGCCGAGCGGGGCACCTCGCTGTGGGACAGCGTGATCTTCTCGCTCTACTACTTCAACGGCGTCAAGGGGCAGAAGGCGCTGATCATCCTCTCCGACGGCGAGGACGAGAGCTCCCGGTTCGGCTTCGACGCGGCCCTCGAGTACGCCCGCCGGGCCGGGGTGACGGTCTACACCATCGGGCTGTCCCTGCCGCGGGGCCAGGCCCGGCGCCAGCTCACCCGGCTGGCGGAAGAGACCGGGGGGCGCAGCTACTTCATCGACTCGACCGCTCCCCTGACCGGGATCTACAACCAGGTGGAGAACGAGCTCCGCTCCCAGTACCTGGTGGCCTACCAGTCGGCCAGC
>JASFUJ010000672.1:0-3062 GCA_050050355.1 Acidobacteriota bacterium | reverse complement strand
CCCTCCAGGCGGTGCTTGAGGTCGAGGAAATTCTCGATGATCCCGTTGTGGATCACGGCCAGGCGCTCGCGGGCGTCCACGTGCGGGTGGGCGTTGATCTCGTTCGGCGCGCCGTGGGTGGCCCAGCGCGTGTGGCCGAGGCCCCGGTTGGTGCCGGCCGGAGCGCCGGTGAGGCCGGTGATCGGGTCCTCCTCCAGCTTCGTCAGGAGGTTGGCCAGCTTGCCGGGCGCCCGTACCCGCTTCAGGCCGTCGTCCGTGGCCACCACCACCCCGGCGGAGTCGTAGCCCCGGTACTCCAGGGCCTTGAGGCCGTCGAGGAGGATGGGTACCGTCTCCCGGGGGCCGATGTAGCCGATGATGCCGCACATGGGTTGAGGGTGGTCCTTTCGTCAGATGGTCGTCATGGTCGAGGTCGAGGCCGTCGGAGCGGGTCGCTGCCGCTCCCGTTCGGCCGGCTTCAGCCGGCCGAACGGGCCGAAGGCCCCCCCTCGCCGGCTCCTGCCGCCCGCCGACCGTGGCACCGCCCGGGTCATTCTCTCGCGGCCCTCGCGGCCCTCGCCGCCCTCACGGCGAGAACCCGGGCGGCGTCCTCCAGCTCGGTCGGGGTGTTGACGCCCAGGGCCTCGGTCGGGTCCTCGAGGTCCACCAGCCGGACGATCTCCCCGTCCGCGGCGGCCGAGACCAGGGCGTCGGTCAGGTAGAGCTCGCCCTTGACGTTGTCGGGCTCGAGCCGCTCCAGGTAGGGAAAGATACCAGCAGGCAGAGCGTACATGCCGGCGTTGACCGTGCGCACGGCGAGCTCCTCCGGCGTCGCGTCCGAAGCCTCGACGATCCGCGCGAGCCGGTGCCCGTCGCCGGCGTCCCGTTCCGGCGGATCCCGCGGGATGACCCGCCCCAGGGAGCCCGGCTCGTCCAGCGTGGAGACCGCCATCGCCCCCCACGCCCCGCCGGCGGGGTCGGTCACGGCGGCGGTGAGGCGGTCCAGGGTCTCCGGCCGCACGAGCGGGGCGTCGCCGGAGAGGACGAGGAGCAGCGGAGCCCGATCGGAAGCCGGGTCCCGGCCCCCGGAAGCGCCGGACGGCCCGGGGCGCACTTCGTCCGCCACCTGGAGCAGGGCGTGGCCGGTGCCGCGCTGGCGCTCCTGGAGCACCCAGGTGACGTCGTCGGCACCTTCGAAGGCCCGCCGCACCTCCTCGGAGCGGTGCCCCACCACCACGAGGATGCGCTCGCAGCCGGCGCCGCGGGCGGCGTCGAGGACCCAGGCCAGGAGCGGCCGGCCCGCCGCCTCGTGGAGCACCTTCGGGCGCTCCGAGCGCATCCGGGTCCCCTTGCCGGCGGCGAGGACCACCGCGACGCGGCCGGCCGGGGCGGCCAGGTCGGCCGGGTCGGGGACGCCGCTCGGGTCGGGACCGCTCATGCCGCGATCGCCGGGTCCGCGAGGAGCTCCTGCACCACGGCGCGGATCGCCGCAGGGTCGTGCCGGATCAGGTCGCCCTCCGCGAGGAGGTCGCGCTCGAGCAGCCGCACGCTGCGCGGCTCCAGGCACGCCCGGTCGAGCATGACCGGCCGGGCCCCCTGCTCGGCGTAGACGCTCAGGCGCTCGGCGGAGGGGTTCGCCACGTTGGTGACCACCAGGTCCACCAGACCGGGACCCGCCTGGCGCTCGATGGCCTCCAGGTGCTCCGCGCCCCCCATCGCGTCGGTCTCTCCGGGTTCGGTCATCAGGTTCATGAACAGCACCACCGGCGCCGCCGAGCGGCCGATCGCCTCGCGGATCCCCGGGATGAGCAGGTTGGGGAGGATCGAGGTGTAGAGCGACCCGGGGCCGAGGAGGATCAGGTCGGCCCCCTGCAGCGCCTCGACCGCCGCCGGGAAGGCCTCCGGCGCCGCCGGGACCAGCTCCAGCCGGTCGAGGGCTTCGCCGGCCCGGCCCACCTCGAGCTCGCCCTCGTAGGTCCGGCCCGAGCGGCCCCGGCCTCGCAGGTGGACGTGCTGCAGGGTCGCCGGGAGGATCTTCCCGCGCACGGAGAGCACCTGTTCCGCGGTCAGCACCGCCTGGTAGAAGCTGCCCGTGACCCCGGTCAGGGCGGCCAGGAACAGGTTCCCGAAGGAGTGGCCGGAGAGGCCGTGCCCGTTGTCGAACCGGTACTGGAACAGGCGGGTCAGCAGATCCTCGTCGTCCGCCAGCGCCGCCAGGCAGTTGCGGATGTCCCCGGGGGGCAGCATGCCGAGCTCCCGGCGCAAGCGGCCGGAGGAGCCGCCGTCGTCGGTGACCGTGACCACCCCGACGAGCTGGTCCAGGCCGCCGGAGCCGGTGAGCTCCTTGAGCCCTCGGAGCACGCCGGACAGTCCGGTGCCGCCGCCCACGGCGGTCACCATCTTCCCCGCGATCTCGACCGACATGTCAGCTCCGATGGAGAACGTTCCGAGGGTGCCGGAGGCCCGTCGGCGCGGGCCGCCGCGCCCTCAGGACGAAGACGCCCGAAAGATGCCGGAGTGCTCCGAGCTCTTGCGGAGCGGTGCGAAGTCGGGGTCGTGGAAGGCGTAGATCCGGTTCTTGCCGTTCAGCTCGATCGCCTTCTTCAGCATCTCGCTGGCGCGGTCGAGCTCGTCCTCCGCGGCGAGGATCGAGGCCTCCAGGTAGGCGAAGCGCTCGTCCTTGGAGCTGCGCCCGCCCCTCTTTGCGATCTCCAGGGCCCGATCGAAATGGCCCAGGTTCTTCTCGTAGACCGCGGCCAGGAAGTCGTCCTCCGGGTCGGCCGCGCCGCCATCCCCCAGCGATCGGCACATCGCGAGGTACTGGCGGGCCCGTTCGGCCAGCTCCGGCTGGTCGCACTCTTCGGCGACCTTGTTGAACAGCTTCTCCGCCTTGTCCAGCTTGCCGCCGTGCAGGGCCTTCAGGCCCTCTTCGTACGGCTCCAGCAACGGCTCGTTGCCCAGCCGGGACTCCCGGGGCATGTCCTTGGCGTGGAGCCCGAGGGAGGAGAGCTTGTCCCGGATGTCCTTCTCGTCCGTGTCGAAGCGCTCCGCCAGGTCCGCCAGCGTCTTGGTGGAGCCGTAGC
>JASFUJ010000671.1:0-3063 GCA_050050355.1 Acidobacteriota bacterium | reverse complement strand
GAAGCCGTCCCTGGACGCCGTCCGCCCCGAGATCCGGGAGCTGGGGATCTACTCCCTGGAGCAGGCCCCCTACCGGTTCAAGCTGGACCAGAACGAGTCCCCCTGGGAGCCTCCCCGCCGGGTCAAGGAGCGGGTGGTCCGGGCGCTCCTCGCCGAGCGCTGGGCCGAGTACCCGAGCTTCCACGGCGACGAGCTCCGGGCGGACCTGGCCGAGCGCTTCGGCTGGCCGGTGGAGGGGGTGCTGGCGGGCAACGGCTCCAACGAGCTGCTGAGCGCCGCCCTCGGAACCCTGCTCGGTCCGGGCCGGGAGCTCCTGGGGGCGGTGCCCAGCTTCAGCGTCTACGGCCTCCTGGTGGTCCGGGCCGGCGGCACCGCCCGCTTCCTCGGACCCCGCGACGACCTGCGGCTCCCGGTGGACGAGCTCCTGGCCGAGATCCGGCGCGACCCGGGCAGGCCGCTGCTGCTCTGCACCCCCAACAATCCCACCGGCGAGGCCCTCGACCCGGACCGGGTGGCGGAGCTGGCCCGGGCTCTCGACGCCCCCCTGCTGCTCGACGCCGCCTACGGGGAGTTCACCCGGCACGACTACCGGCCTCTGCTGGACGCCCACCCGAACCTGGTCCTGTTCCGGACCTTCTCGAAGGCGTGGGCCCTCGGCGGCCTGCGGGTCGGGTTCCTGCTGGGCCACCCGGACCTGGTGCGCGAGATCTGCAAGGTGAAGGCCCCCTACAACCTGGGCCGGGCGAGCCTGGCGGCGGCCCGGGAGATCCTCGCCGCCGAGCCGGCGACCCGGCGCCGGGTGCGGGCCCTCGAGTCCCTGCGGGACGAGTGGCGGGCGATGCTCGAGGCGGTCGGCGGCGGCCGCCCCGGCTGGAGCCTCCACGTGTACCCTTCGCAGGCCAACTTCCTGCTGGTCCGGTTCGCCGAGCGCCCGGAGGCGGCGCGGGTGCACCGGGGGCTGGCGGAGCGTGGCATCCTGGTGCGCGATTTCGACCGCGCCCCGGGGTGCGCCGGCTGCCTGCGGTTCACGGTCGGCGGCCGGCCGGCGCTCCGCGCGACGCGGGCGGCCCTGCAGGAGATGGCGGAGGAGACGTCATGACCGACGGAATCGAGATCACCGGACGGACCGCCCGCATCGAGCGGCGGACGCAGGAGACGGCCGTCGAGCTGGAGCTGGCGCTCGAGCGTCCAGCGGACCGGGTGTCGAGCGTCCGCGTGCCGGACGGCTTCTTCGGCCACATGCTGGAGGCGTTCGCCACCCACGGCGGCTTCCGGATCGACCTCCACGCCGAGGGCGACGTCCACGTGGACCTCCACCACACGGTGGAGGACGTGGGGCTGGCCCTGGGCGAGGCCCTGCGGGAGGCCCTCGGCGACCGCCGCGGCGTGGTCCGCTTCGCCACCGCCCACGCGCCCCTGGACGAGGCCCTGGCCCGGGCGGTGGTGGATCTCTCCGGCCGGGGCCACCTGGTCTACACCGAGCCGGAGGAGCTGGTCGGGGCCTGGGTCACCCGGAGCTTCCCGCTGACCCTGGTGGTCGACTTCTTCCAGGCCCTGGCGGACCGCGGGCGGATCACCCTCCACCTGGACGTGCTGCGGGGCCGCAACCCCCACCACGTGGCCGAGGCCGCCTTCAAGGCGGTGGCGGTGGCCCTGCGGAGCGCCGTGGCCCTGCGCGCGCCCGCGGGCTCCGGGACGGCGGCCGGGACGGTCGAGATTCCGAGCACCAAGGGGACGCTGTCGTCGTGAGGGCGGAGAACGGAACCCGGGTCACCGTGATCGACGCCGGCGTCGGCAACCTGGCGAACCTGGAGCGGGCGCTGCGCCACCTGGGCGCCGAGGCGGAGGTGACCGCCGACCCGGAGCGGGTGGCCGCCGCCCGCTGCCTGGTGCTGCCCGGGGTGGGGGCCTTCGCGCCGCCGCGGGAGCGGCTGCGCGCGAGCGGCCTGGAGGAGGCCCTGCGGGCGGCGCTCGGCGGCGAGGCCGATCGATCCGGCGCCTGGCTCCTGGGCGTCTGCGTCGGGTTCCAGCTCCTGTTCGAGGAGAGCGAGGAGTTCGGGCGCACCGACGGCCTGGGGCTCCTCTCCGGCCGGGTCACCGCGCTGCCCGCCGGCGTGCCCTCGCCCCACATCGGCTGGAACCCGCTGCACGACGTGGCGCCGCACCCGCTGCTCTCGACGCCGGAACGGATCCCGGAGGGCAGCCACGTCTACTTCGTCCACGGCTACGCGGTCGAGGGCGCGCCGGAGAGCCAGGTCCTCGCCCGGGCCACCCACGGCCGCGCCTTCCCGGCGGTGGCCGGCCGCGGCCGGGTGCTGGGCACCCAGTTCCACCCGGAGAAGAGCGGCCCGGTCGGCCTCGCGATCCTCGCCAACTACCTGGAGATGGCCCATGGAGCTGCTGCCCGCGATTGATCTGAGACACGGCCGGGTGGTCCGGCTGGTCCGCGGTGACGACGCCGCGCGCACCCGCTACTCGGACGCCCCGGGGCACGTGCTGGCCGGCTACCTGCGCGCCGGCGTGCGCCGGGTCCATGCGGTCGACCTGGACGCCGCCTTCGGCGAGCCGCCCCAGAAGGAGCTGGTGGCCGGCCTGGCTCGAACCCTGGCCCGGGAGCGCGAGCGGGCCCGGCCGGCCGGGCGCCGCGGCGGGCTGCAGCTGGGCGGGGGCCTGCGCACCGAGAAGGCCGTCACCTGGGCCCTGGAGGAGGCCGGCTGCGAGCGGGTGGTGATCGGCTCCATGGTGGCCCGGGACCTCGAGACCTTCACCCGGCTGGCCTGCCGCTACCCGGAGCGCCTGGTGCCCGCCCTCGACGTCGAGGGGGGTGAGGTGCGGGTCTCCGGCTGGCGGGCCGCCGCCGCCCGGTCGCTCGAGACCATCTGCCGGGACCTGCGGGACCTGCCCTGCCCGGCGGTGCTGGTGACCGACGTCTCCCGCGACGGCACCCTCGACGGCCCCAACCTGGAGCTGGCTCGCCGGGTGGCGGAGGCGTCCGGGATCCCGGCCCTCCTGTCCGGCGGCGTGGCCTCCCTCGACGACCTGGTGGACGCCCGCAAGACCCCC
>JASFUJ010000670.1:0-3066 GCA_050050355.1 Acidobacteriota bacterium | reverse complement strand
GAGCGCCAGCCCAAGACCACCGCCGCCCGCCAGTGGGCCCAGCGCCTGGCGGAGCGTGCGGCGAGCGACGCGATCCGCGAGGAGCTGCCGTTCTGGCTCGACGACGGGCGCCGGCGGGCGACCCCGATCCCCAAGGACCATCCGGAGGGGGCCAACGAGTTCAAGAGCGCCCGGAGCGTCCAGAGCCGGTTCACGGTGGAGGAGACCCGGGCGCTGCTGATCGACATCCCGCGCCGCTACAAGGTGCAGATCGACGGGCTGCTCCTGACCGCCATGCTCCACGGCTTCGAGCGCTGGACCGGGGGCCGGACCTTCCTGGTGGACCTGCTGGGTCACGGCCGCGAGGCGCTCTACGACGACACCGACCTCACCCGGACGGTGGGGTGGCTCAACACCATCTTCCCGGTGGCGCTGACCCTCGAGGGGACGGACGGCCCGGAGGACGCCCTGAAGGCGGTCAACACGCAGCTCCGGGACATCCCCAACGGCGGCATCGGCTACGGCATCCTGCGCTACCTGTCGCGGGACGAGGAGATCGCCGAGCGCATGCGGGAGATGCCGGAGCCGGACGTCTTCTTCAACTACTTCGGCCCCGACAACGCCGAGCAGCTGCACACCTTCCGCAAGGCCGACGGCTGGGGCGGCTACGTGCTCGACAACACGACCACCCGGCTGCGGCCGCTGGCGGTGGGGGTCTACATCCAGCACGACCGCATGCTCATCAAATGGGAGTACAGCACCCAGGTGCACGAGGAGGAGACGATCCGCCGGATGGTGGACCGCGCCGAGGAGGTGCTGCGACACTTCATGGCCGAGGCCGGCCACCCGCCGAACGCCCCGGCCGCCGGGACCGCGGACGGCGCGAAGGAACCGACCGGGGTGACCACCTAGACCCCGGAACCGCACACGACGCACCACCGACGCATCGAGCATTCACCGGGGCGATCCGAGACGGTCGCCCCGCATCGCCACATACGGAGGGATTCAACCGATGTCTCAAGACACCAAGGCTCGAGGGCTCAAGCTCTGGGGCACGATCTGGGCCGGTCAGCTCGTCTCGCTGGTCGGCTCCGGCCTGACCAGCTTCGCGCTGGGCATCTGGGCCCTGGACCGCACCGGCTCGGTCACCCAGTTCGCCCTGATCATCTTCTTCGCCGGCCTGCCGGGCATCGCCCTGGCGCCCATCGCCGGCAACTTCGTGGACAAGTGGGATCGCAAGCGGGTGATGATCGCCGCGGACACGGCCGCGGGGGTCGTGACCCTGGTGATCGCCGCCCTGGTCTGGACCGAGTCCCTGCAGATCTGGCACATCTACATCGCGGCCGCCCTCCACTCGGTGTTCAAGACCTTCCAGTGGCCCGCCTACATCGCCGCCACCACCCTGATGGTGCCCAAGAAGCACTACGCCCGGGTGGGCGGCATGATGCAGTTCGGCCAGGCGGCCTCCGAGATCGTCGCGCCCGCCACCGCCGGGCTGCTGATGGTCACCATCGGCATCGAGGGCGTGCTGGTGGTCGACGTGGTCACCTTCCTGTTCGCGGTCGGCGTGCTCCTCTTCGTGCCGGTGCCCAAGCCGGAACGGACCGCCGAGGGCGAGGCCGCGTCGAAGCTGCCGTTCAAGAAGCAGCTCACCTACGGCTTCAGCTACATCGCCAAGCGCCACGGCCTCATGGCCCTGCTCGCCTTCTTCGCGCTGATCAACTTCGTGGTCAGCATCGCGACGGTTCTGCTGTACCCCCTGGTCTACTCCTTCGCCAACGAGGCGGTGGTCGGGACGGTCATGTCGTTCTCCGGCTTCGGGATGCTGGCGGGGAGCATCCTCATGATGGTCACCGGGGGACCGAAGCGCAAGATCCACGGCATCCTGGCGTTCGGCCTGATCCTCGGCGTCTCGGTCTTCTTCGCCGGCGTGCGCCCGCTGGCGCCGCTGATCGTCGGTGCCGTGTTCCTGATGATGCTGGGCATTCCGGTGATCCAGGGCTGCAGCCAGGCGATCTGGCAGAGCAAGGTGGAGCCGGACGTCCAGGGGCGGGTGTTCGCGGTGCGCCGGATGGTGGCCCAGTTCACGGTGCCCATCGCCGATCTCTCCGCCGGACCGCTGGCCGACTTCCTGTTCGAGCCGTCGATGGCGGAAGGGGGGCGGCTGGCGCCGGTGTTCGGGCCGTTCCTGGGCGGCGTGGGAGAGGGGCGGGGCATCGGGCTCATGCTCGTGACCATCGCCCTGTTCCCGGTGCTGGTCTCGATCGCCGGCTGGATGTACCGGCCGCTGCGTAACATCGAGACGGACCTGCCCGACGCGGTGTCCGACGACGAAGGGGGCGGCGAGGCGGCCGCGGAGGCCGATTCCGCCGCCGATCCCGCCGCGACGTCCGCCGAAGCCGACGCCGCCGACTCGGCCGAATCCCCGGCCGGCGCCTGAGGAGGGAGAGCCACGATGCGAACCGAGAGCCCTGTGCAGCGCCGAGGCGCGATGGTGTTCACCGTCCTCCTGCTGACCCTGTCGCTCGCCGCGACGGCCGCTCCGGCGGCCCGGTCCCAGGACGAGCCGGAGGAGCCGGCCCCGCGGTCCCTGGAGGACCCGGGCACGCTCCACTTCGACATCGCCCGGGCGACCTCCGAGATCAAGGTGGACGCCCACCTGGACGAGGACGCCTGGGAGGACGCCGGCGAGATTCCGCTGGCCTACGAGTGGTTCCCGGGCGACAACGTCCCGCCGCCGGTGGAGACCACCTGCCTGGTGGCCTACGACGACCAGAACCTGTACGTGGCGTTCATCGCCCGGGACCCGCGACCGGAGGAGATCCGCGCCCACCTGATGGACCGGGACAACGTGCGCATCTTCGTCCAGAACGACCACGTGGGCTTCCAGGTGGACCCGTTCAACGACGAGCGGCGGGCGTTCCAGTTCCGGATCAACCCGCTCGGCGTCCAGGTGGACGCCGTGTTCAGCGAGATCGACCAGCTCGAGGACTTCTCGTGGGATGCCATCTGGAGCTCGCGGGGCCGGATCACGGCGGACGGCTACGTCGTGGAGGTGGCGGTGCCCCTCGAGCAGCTCCGCTTCCC
>JASFUJ010000669.1:0-3069 GCA_050050355.1 Acidobacteriota bacterium | reverse complement strand
TCACTCGATCGAGCAGCCCTGGACCGGAGCGACTTCTCCGCGCACCGGCTGCGCCGCGGTCACCGCCACGTCGCCGTGGAAATCCTGGGCTGACCGGGCGCAGTCCTGGCTGCGTCGGCTACGCAAGCTCGAGAACTTGATAGTATTGAACGGATGACTGTAGCCTTCGCGACCGTCCTCCTCGGCCTGCTGGTCGGCGTGCAGCCGGTGGAGCTGGAGGTGGGCGCCGACGTCGCCCGGGTGGAGCTGCGCCTGGACGGCGAGCTCGTGGGGCAGCGGACCGGCCCTCCCTGGGTGATTCCCTGCGACTTCGGCGAGGACCTGGCGCCCCACGAGCTGGTGGCGATCGCCCGGGACTCCCTGGGCAACGAGATGAGGCGTGCCCGGCAGTGGGTCAACCTGCCGCCGGAACCGGCCGGTACCGGCCGGCCGGGCGGCTTGCGCGCGCGCACCGCCGTCGCGGTCGAGGTGGGCAAACGCGGTCGGGACCTGGACGTCCAGGCGCTGGCGGACCACCTCACGGTGGAGGGCCGACCGGTCGAGCCGGCGGCTGTCGAGAAAGGTCCGGCCGAGGTCGTGGTGGTCGTGGACCGAGGAGCCTGGTCGGGGTTGCGCCGGATGGCGGATCTCAACCCGGAAGCGCTCAAGCCCGGCCGCCCGATCACGGCGGTGCCCATCGAACCCAGGACCAACCCGGTCTACCTTCAGCCCGGACGATGGCCCGGACGACGGGTGTTGGAGGGTGACGAGAGTGCGGCGGAAGCCAATGCCCGGCGAATGGCTTTCCTGCGAGCCACCATGCGTCTCGAGGAAGGCCAGCTCGTCCGCTTCCTCTGGCCCCATTCGGAAGAGGACGGGGAGGACGGTGAGGACCGGGAGGCCGAGGAGGGGGACGACCGGATCGTGCACCCTGCCAGCTTCCGCCGTTCGTCCGCCTACCCCCCGAGCTTCGGCGGCATGCTCTGGCTCCTCGCCGTGGCGCACCTCCCGGATCTCGTGGCGCAGGAGCAGCGACTCGCCGACGCGGTGGCCGCTGCCGGCAGCGTGGCGGCCGGGAGCGGGCGGCGGGCCGTGGTCCTCGTCCTGGGCGAGCAGCCCTCCGACGCGAGCCGGCTCGCCCCGCGGACGGTGCGCCGCTACCTCGAGCACCTGGGCGTGCCCCTCCAGGTCTGGGCGGTGGGCACGGTGCCGGACGCGGTGCGCGAGGCCTGGGGCGGCGTCCGCCCGGTGCCGAAGAAGCGGGCGCTGAAGCGGGCCGTCCAGCAGCTCTCCGAGAGCCTCGAGCGCCAGCGGATCGTCTGGCTCGAAGGCGGCCACCTCCCGCAGGACGTGGCCCTCACCGGGGCGACGGACGATCTCCGCCTGGTGCGCTGAAGGACAGCCCCGCGGGGACCGAGCTCGGTCATGAAGGCCTTGTCCGGGTCGGCCGCCGTTGGTGCCAGGTCCTCCGAGGATAGACCGCGTGTGGCCACGAGACGGTATGCTCGTGGCTACGAGCGAGGGAGCAACCCGATGATCCGAGCCGGCGTCAGACATGTGAAGGACCACCTGAGCGAGTACCTCCGCCGCGTTCGCGAGGGCGAGTGGGTGACGATCACTGACCGGGGCCGACCGATTGCGAAGATCGTGGGCCTCGAAGGGCCAGGGAGCGGTGGGGTGGCACGGAGCCTGGTGCGGCAGGGGGTCGGCGATTGGGAAGGCGGAAAACCCCGAGGTCTGTCGGACGCCCCGCGCCTGCCCGGTCGCCGAGCCGAGGAGATCGTGCTCGAGGACAGGCGGTGATCCTGTACCTCGACACCAGCAGCCTGGTGAAGCTGTACGTCACCGAGGACGGCTCGGACGAGGTACGGGAGCTGGTGGAGGAGGCGGACGTGGTCGCCACGTCGGTCGTCGCCTTCCCGGAAACGCGCAGTGCCCTGGCGCGGCTGGCCAGGGAGAAGGCCCTCGACGAGACGGAGCTGGATTCTGCGCGCGAGGCTTTCGTCCGGGACTGGGGCGCCTTCCTCAAGATCCGCGCCCTCAAGCGGGTCTACACGCATGCGGGGGAGCTGACCGAGACTCATGGGCTCCGGGGGTTCGATGCCCTTCACGTGGCGAGCTACCTCGAGGTCGTAGCCCAGAGCGACGGCGAGGAGGCCGCCCTGTGAAAGCCCAGGCACCATGGTTTTCGTCCTCCTCAGCTCTTCCTCGAGGGGGACCACCGCTGCGCTGGACCCCGCCCCGGGGTGTCGTGGAGCTTGCCGCGCGGACCCGGTTGAAATGCGCTCTGCATTACCGAAGAGGCAAGCACCCATGAGCACCCGAACGGTCCGTCTCGACGGCGAGGACGAACGCATCCTGCAAGAGCTCGTCCGCAAGACCGAGCTGCCGGTCTCCGAGATCTTGCGGCGGGGGTTCCGCGCCCTGGAGCGAGAGACGACCGAGACGGCATCTCGCAAGCCGTTCGACGTCTACGAGGAGCTCGACCCGGGGCCCGGCGGCTACGCCAGTGGCCCCGCGCGGGGAGCCGCCGCGCGGCCCGAGAAGCCATCCTGAGGAAGCACCGCCGGTGATCCTGGTGGACACCGGGCCGCGCCGTGGAGATTCTGGGCTGACCGGGCGCCGTCCTGGTGACGCTCGGCTACGCGGGGAGTCTTCTTACGAGGCAGGTGGCACCTCACAGCTCCCGAACCCACACCTCCGGATGAGGCCGTCCCAGTCGCTGCAGGTCGTCCGGGTCTCCGGTGAGGACCATCGCTCCGCCGGCCTCGACGGCCTGGGCCAGCACGAGGGCGTCGACGGTGTCGTCGGAGCGCGCGGCTCCGAGGAGGCGGCCGGCCGTGCGGCCATGGGCCTCTCGGGTGTCGGGGACGGAACCGACGGCCTTCAACACGCGGTGAACCGGGGCGTCGCGCCGGCGCCCGCGCAGGGTCTCCGCCACCACGACGACGGGCACGTCCACGGCCGCGCCCAGCTCCAGGGCCCGCGCCAGAAACGCCCGCGCCCTCTGCTCGCCGCGGGAGAGGGCGATCACCGCTCCGGAGTCCAGGATTAGGCGGCGCGGTGCCGGACGGTCCTTCGGGCCCGGTC
>JASFUJ010000668.1:0-3072 GCA_050050355.1 Acidobacteriota bacterium | reverse complement strand
TACAGCCGTGAGCTGATCCGGATTCCCGAGCTCTTCGAGAAGAAGCTGAAACTTGCCCTGTTCCACGTCGAGCGGCTCCTCGACCGGCTGGCGGAGAGCTCGGGCTCCCAGGAGACGGCACTCCGAGCCCACGAAGCGATCGTCGCCGGGATGCGGGAGACGAGCGAGAAGAACCCTGCCTCGGTCGAATTCCTGGCTCGGAGCCTGTTCGCCCTCGCAGCCAGGGTGGAACGCAGCGGGCAGCCCGAGCAGGCGCTGGAGACCATCCAAGAGGCCGTGGACCTCTACCGGCGACTGGTCTCGGAAGAGTCGCCGTCGTACCGCCTGCCTCTGGCCGGAAGCCTCAACAACCTGGGCCAGCAACTGCGCCGTCGCGGCAGGATCGAAGAGGCTCGAGACTGCTTTCGGGAAGGAATCGCCCTGTACCGAGCCCTGGAACACGAGGAACCCCACCCCATCCAGCCCCAGATCGCCGCGATGCTGGGAAACCTCAGCTTCACGCTCCGGAACCTGGGGCAGACCGAGGAAGCCCTACGAGTTTCCGAAGAATCCCTGCGCAGGCTGGCCGAGCTGCGCGATCTGACCCCAAGCCTCTTCAAGGGGTGGGTGGGCCCGCTGGCCGCCGAGTACCGTGACGCCGTCGCCGCGGCGGGCTCCGAGGCAAACCCGGAGCTCCTGGCGTCGATCTCGCCGACCGGCTAGACGGACCCGTTTCTCAAGAGTCCTGCGGCGCAGGCTCCTGCGGCGCGGGCTCCTGCGGCGCGGGCTCCTACGGCTCGAAGATCTCGCGCACCGGCAGGTGGAAGCCGGGGACGGCGGAGCCGCCGTCGACGGTGTCGGCCTCGGAGAGCGTCACGGGGACGTGATCGGGCCGGTGGACGGTGAGCGTCCGGCCTGGGGGATCGATCACCCAGACGGCCCGGGCGCCGGCCGCCAGGTACTCGCGGATCTTGGCATCCAGCGCGGCCGGCGTGTTGCCCGGCGAGGTCACCTCGACCGCCAGATCCGGGGCGCGCACCGTGTCGGGATCCCGGGAGAGGACGAAACCGGCCTCCGCGGCATAGACCCGGCCGAGACGGTGTTTGCGGACGAATTGACCGAGAAGGATCAGGAGAGCGGTGATCTCGACCAACCAATCAGGCGATGTGTAGCGCAGAGCTCCGCGAGACTCGCGCGCCGCGCGCCACTGCAAGGGGGCCGGCACCTTCTTCGGCAGGCCTCGAGCTGCTCCATTCCCACGGAATCCACGCGCTCCACCCGAAGATCTCCTCCATCGACAGGCTCCAAGGCGACGCCTCACCGAGAATCTCGCCGGCTGCCTCTGGTCATGCCCGGAGTCGAGCCTGCCGGCGGCGGAGCATAAACCCGGCGTAGAGCAGCAACGGGAGGGGAGCGAGAACGAGCAGGACCGCCGAGGTGCCCGCGACGTCGACCTCCCGGCCGAGCCGGTTCAGGTGGACGACGGCGTTGCCCAGCCCGTGAAGCGCGGCCACCGGCCACACGCTCTCCCCCGCCAGCACCAGCATGCCGAAGACCACGCCGAGCAGCAGGGCCCACCCGAGCTGGGCGAGAACCCTCGTCGCGTTGGGCTCCGTCAAGAGGTTGAGAGCGTGCGGCGCGGCGAACAGGACCGAGCTGAGCGCCAGGGATCCGGCGATTCCACCGCGGTCGCGCCCCCAGTGACGGAGCAGGGCACAAAGGACCAACCCCCGGAAGACGATCTCCTCCATCACGCCGGCGGAAAAGCCGTTCGCGGCCACCAGCGCCGCCAGGACCGGCCGGCCGACGTTCAGGGCGAGATCCCCGGTCAGCAGCAGCGGATAGACGAGCGTCACGTAGATCAGTGGCGTCAGCACGCTCATCCAGGCGGAGCGATCCCCGAACCGGACCAGCCCGGCCTCGCGAAGCCAGCCGAGCGACGACAGCACCCACAGCGCGAGGCCGGCCATGACGAGCCGCCCCACGGCGCCGCCGAGCTCGAGCCCTCGCTCCCCTGGCAGAAGCCGGCTCGCCACCGCCACGACGACGAGGAGGACGACGAACGCGAGAGTCACGAGAACAGCGAACAGAATCGGGCGAGAGCCTGCGAAACGGGCGAATCGGCGCATGCGGGGCCTCCGGAAGCTCGGTGCAGAAGAGAGGATGGCTGTCGCCCGAAGAACGGCTCCCGGAACGGCTTCTTACATGCCACCGTTCACCGGCACGAGAGCACGCCGTGACGACGGCACTGTGCGAGCAGGCTCCCTCTCGGAGCGGAACGAGTCGAGGAACATCGACGACAGCGCAACTGTCCAGGGCCGCGGACTCGCTTTCGGGCGGCGATTCTGCCCGAGCGGGCACTCGTCCACGATCCTCGCGGACATGGACGACCGCCGAGTGGTTGGGAGTTGGGGTGGGTCCAGCCCGAGGATCCGCTCTCCGACTTACGGCCGACGGCCGGGAGCGCGGATTCGTAGGGCTTGGAGCTCAGCCGCTCGTCTCGCTCTCTGGCCGCCAAGGGGGGCCAAACCGATCGCGAGCCGACCCACGGCTCGCTCGGCTTCGCAGCACGAGTGTCTCGTGTCCGCGGCAGCGCGCCGACAGCCGCGCCGACAGCTCGAGGAGGCGTAAAATAAGCGTAACAAACGTTGAAGAAAGGAGGCCCCGAGACCCATCCATTCGGCTCCCCCTTCAGGAGCCCCATCGAAGCAAGGCAGCAGAACCAACCATCAGACAAGCGGGCACGGCGGAGGAGTGCAGCCTCCACCGCGCCCTGAGCCGCACACAAGGAGCAAACCCTTATGCGCGACCTGACGAAGGAGTGTAGCAATCGAACCCCGCACCGGGAGGTGACCCCATGAGTTGCCCCTTGTGCACCCCACCGCCGGACGTCTCCGTCCAGCCGGACGAGATCCGCGAAGCCCCCGCACCCGAGCCCCGCGGCCCCCGCTTCGACGCCATCGGCCGCCGCCGGGCCACCATCCACTACGCCACCAAGGAGAGGAGGCGCGGCCCGGGCAGTGGCGGGAACGGGGGGAACGGGGGCTCGACCTGGCGTCTCCGCTTCCCCATGCTCCGGCTCACCGGCCGCTG
>JASFUJ010000667.1:0-3078 GCA_050050355.1 Acidobacteriota bacterium | reverse complement strand
CCGGCGTCGTCGACGGGCCGGATCCCGTGGTCGCCGTGGCAGTCGCTGCAGGACGGCGCGACGGTCACCAGGCCGGAGAGCAGCAGGCCCCGCCCGTGGACGCTCTCCAGGTAGCCGGAGATCAATCCGTCCTCGGTCTCGTGGCACTCGCCGCACACCGACGGCTGCTTGACCGAGGACATCTGCGAGTCGAGGCTGTCGAGCGGCAGGATCTCGTGGGCCGCGCCGTGGCAGTCCTGGCATCCGATCATGCCGCCGTGGACGCTCTCCTCCAGGTCGTCGCCGGCGGCGTGGCACTGGGCGCAGATCCCGTCCCCGAGGGTCATGTCCTCCGGGTGCGGAACGTCGTCGACCTCGGTGTGGCAGTCCGTGCAGGCGAAGCCGGCGTGGATCGACGGGTCGGCCACCGCGGCGTCGTGGCAGTCGGAGCAATCGAGCTGGGCCCGCGCCCCCGGGGCGGCGAGCCACAGCGCCGCGAGCCCCGTGACGAGCAGGGCGACCGGACGACCGGATGAGATGGCGACCTTCCTCATGTGAACCTCCCCTTCGCGTCGGACGCCGGCACGAGTCTTCCCTGGAGCACCGGCCCGTTGGGGCCGAGCGAGAGGGAGCGCCGGTCGGTCTGGAGTCGGGTGTCGTGTGGTGTGCGCGCTCGGTGCCGAACGACTACTGGATCAGCAGTGCGACCAGCGGTGCCGAAAAGAGCGCTGCGAGTACGAAGATGGTCGCCATGCCGAGCGTGATCGAAGCGAGTTTCTTCATCGTTTCGGTCCTTTTCGTTGACGGAGCACGGCCGGAAGGGCCGATCATCCTCGCGATGGGGTCCTTCGGCCGCCGTCCCCGGGGGAGAGTGTTGCACGGCTCCGGGGAGCTGTAACCACCCGGGAGACCGGAACGAGCCTACCCTCGCGGGTGGTGGCGAGAACCGTGCGGTGACTACAATGGTCGCAAATCAACTGCGGAGGCTCATGACCGACCGACTGGGACGCCTGGAGGCGAAGGTGGAGGAGCTCGCGCACTCCCTGCGCGAGCTCGGCGACAGGGTGGCTCTCCTGGAGCGCGCGGACCGGGGCTTCGGCCGGGAGGACGAGGCGTGGACCGGGACCGCGGCCGGCGAGGCCGCGGCGGCGGCTCCGCCGGCGGCACCGGCGGAGGCCCCGGCCTGGGGCGTGCTGGCCCTGGTGGGCCGGACGCTCATGGTCCTGGGCGGCGCCTACCTCTTCCGGGCGCTGACCGAGGGTGGGGCGGTTCCCGCCCACGTCGGGCTGCTCCTCGGGCTCGCCTACGCCTTCCTGTGGCTGCTGTTCGCGGACCGGGCGGCGGCGGCCGGCCGCCACCGCAGCGCCGCCTTCCACGGTGCGTCGTTCGCCCTCATCGCCGAGCCGCTGGCGTGGGAGGCGGCGGGCCGGTTCGGCGCGGTGGGGGCCACGGGGGGTGCCCTCGGGGTCGCCCTGTTCACCGGCTGCGCCCTGGCCGTCGCCTGGCGGCGGCGGCTGCGCGCCGTGGCCTGGATCGCGGTGCTCGGGGCGATCTTCTCCGCCTGGGCGCTCATGGCCTCGATCGAGCCGGTGCTGCCGGCGGTGGCGGTCCTGGTGGCGGTGACGATCGCCGCCGACTGGCTGTCGCTGCCGCGCGGTGCGGCCGAGGACGGCGTGGGGGCGCCGCCGACCCACTGGCGCGGTCTGCCCTGGCTGCCCGCGGCGGCGACCGGCCTGACGCTGGCGGTGATCGTGGTGGAGTCGATCTTCGGGCGGCCGGAGGTGCTGGAGGACCGCGCCGGATTCCTCTGGTTGCTACTGGCGCTGTTCGCCGGCTCCGCCGGGAGCGTGGTCGTGCGCGCCCTGGCGGGGGCACGCTGGCGCCCGCGCTGGTTCGACCTGGCGCAGGTGCCGGCGGCGGTGGCGATCGGCTACGGCGGCGCCTGGGGGCTGGCGCGCAAGCTGGAGGAATACGGCGTGGCCGGCTCCGGAACGGTGCTCGGCCTGGGGGTCGCGAGCGCGCTGCTGGCGGGCCTGCTGTACGCGGTCGCCTTCCCCCTGGTCGAGCGCCGGCCGGCGCGTCGGCCGGCCTACATCCTGCTGACGGTCCTGGCGCTGGTGCTGGCGGTGGGTGGCGGCGGCCTGCTGCTGCCTGCGGCGGGGCGGGCGGCTGCGTGGTCGGTGCTGGCGGTGGCCGGGGTCTGGGCGGCCGGCCGGTGGCGCACGGTCACGCTCGGCCTCCAGGGGTTCGTGTATGCGCTGCTGGCGGCGGTCGATTCGGGGCTCCTGGTGGACGCGGCGGTGGCGTTCGCGGGGGATCCGCGGGTTCCGGCGGCGGTGGCGACGGGTGGGGCCGAGGGATGGCCCCCGGCCTGGCCGGCGCTGTCGCCGGTGGCGCTGGCGGTGCTGGTGGCCCTGGGGGTGGCGGCGAGCCTGCGGTTGCCGGCGGAGTCGCCATTCTGGGGGCGGGCGGCGCGGGTACCGAAGCTGCTCCTGCTCGGCGCCCTGGTCTGGGCGGCCGGCGGGGCGGTGCTGATCGTGGTGCTGCCCCTGGTTGCCCCCCTGGAGTCGGGGGACGCGGGGGAGGCGATGGTGGCCGCCGTGCGGACGGCGTTCGTGGCGGGGGTGGCGCTGGCCCTGGCGTGGGTGAGCCGCTACGACCGGTTCCGGGAGGCGCGGTTCCTGGCGTACGCGGTGCTGGCCGGGGGGGCGGTGAAGCTGGTGCTGGAGGATCTGCTGCTGGGGCGGCCGGGGGAGCTGTTCGTGGCGCTGGCCGTGTTCGGCGGGGCGCTGATCCTGGCGCCGCGGCTGGCGCGGGGCTGAGGCCCGGGGTCTTCGCCGCGGGTTCGCCGGGGGCCTTAGCCGGGGGTTCGCCGGGGACCTTCGCCGCGGGGTTTGCCGGGAGCGGCCCGGGGGCTCCCGGCCTGCGGCTCGGCTCCGCCTGGAGGGACTCCGGCCGGGTGGCTCCGCCTGGCAGCGCCTCGCGGACGGTCGGGCCTGCACCGCCACCGGGCCTGCCAGGTCCGCGGCCGCTGACACCTCCGGCCGGGAGCCCCCGGGCCGCTCCACCAGGTCACCGGGGGTCGCAGTTCCAGCCGTC
>JASFUJ010000666.1:0-3081 GCA_050050355.1 Acidobacteriota bacterium | reverse complement strand
CACGGCGAAGCAACCGGGACGGTTCGCGAGGCTCGCGCTTCGGTTCCCGGACGACGCCAACCCGCTCTACTTCGGAGCAGTTGTCAGGGGGCTGCGGGCAGAGCCTGGCAGGGAATCCCCGGGGGAGGATGCGACCGTGGAGGAGCTCGAAGCCGTGCTCGCCTTGCCCCAGGTGAGTGGTGATCCGGCCGTGTCCAAGGACGTTGCCTGGCTCGTCCAAAGCCGACCCGCTCTGGGCTGGAGTGACGCGATCCTCGATCTCGTGGCGACCATTGCGACTCGAGACCCGGACCCCGCGGAAGGGGAGCTCGTACTCCGAGGGGGCCCCGAGGAATGGGGGCCGGAGAACCTGGTGAACAACTCTCTGAATTGCGCGCGAGGGGTAGGCATGTGGGCCATGGCCAAGCTCCTCTTCAGTGATTGGAACCACATCGAAGTGCTCGGCGAACCTATCGCGCAAGGAGCAAGAGATCCTCATCCAGCGGTTCGCGCCGCCGTGTTCGAATGCTGCCTGGCGATGCTGGAGCATGATCCCGAGCGCGCCATCATGCTGGCGCTCGAAGCAGCCCAAGGGCATGAGGCCCTGCTCGCGTGCTCGTCGTTCAATCGATTCCTTCGCTATGTGCTGAGAGACCATCCCGACGAGATGGAGCCGACCCTGCGGCGGATGCTGCAATCGGACCGTGAGGACGTCGTCCAGCTCGGAGCGAATCACACGGTGGCACTCCATTTCTTCGCCGGTCGCATGGAGGATCTGGCTCTGGGGTGCCTGGGTGGCGCCCTGCCACGACGGGTCGGTGCTGCCCAGGTGGCCGCCGCAGTGGTCGACAGGCCCGAATACCGGGAGCACGCCTTCGCTTTCCTGGAAAGGCTCGTTGACGACGACTCGGACGAGGTCCTGGAGGCTTGCTCCGGGACGTTCGGGTCTACCGACCTCACCGCATTCGTGGACGAGCCGGCTTTCCTGAACGCGTACGCTTCCTCGAGGGCCTTCAAGCGTGACCCGACGATGCTCCTCCATCGGCTGCACGATCATGGTGGAGACCTCCTGCCTTTCGCAGAGTGCGTGCTCGCGGTCTGCCGGAGTCTGGCGGACCGGCAACGAGAAGACCCGGAGCAGAGTCGCGAGATTTTCTGGGACGCGGCGATTTACTTGCCGCCGGTGCTCCTTCGCCTCTACGAGCAGGCGCCCAACGGGAGTGGGGTTCGGGAGGATTGCCTCGATGCCTGGGACCTGCTGCTCGAGGCCCGGGTGCTGACCGCCATGACCCTCACGAAGAGTCTGGACGCGGGTTGACCGGAAGGCGGGGGACGAGCCCCCGCCCTACATCTGTGAGGGGAGGGTTGGGGGCCGGAATTCCGTCGGGTGTACAATGGGTTCGGGCCTGTGCGCCCCACCCCGGCGTTCTGCCGCCATCTGTCCGGAACAAGCCGAAACGATGTCCGATACCTCACCCTTCGCCCCCGTCGAGGAGGCGATTCGCGAGCTCCAGGCCGGCCGCATGGTCATCATCGTGGATGACGAGGACCGGGAGAACGAGGGGGATCTGTCGATCGCCGCGGAGAGGGTCACCCCGGAGGCCATCAACTTCATGGCCAAGCACGGTCGCGGGCTGATCTGCCTGTCGATGACCGAGGACCGGTGCGACGAGCTCGAGCTGCCGCTGATGGTCCAGGACAACACGACCCCGTTCGGCACCGCGTTCACCGTCTCGATCGAGGCCAAAGGCAAGATCTCCACCGGCATCTCCGCGGCCGACCGCGCCGCGACGATCCGCACCGCGGTCGATCCGTCCACCGGTCCCCAGGACCTGCTCCGCCCGGGGCACGTCTTCCCGCTGCGCGCCGCCCGGGGCGGGGTGCTGCGGCGCACCGGCCAGACGGAGGCATCGACCGACCTGGCGGCGCTGGCCGGCTTCACGCCGGCGGCGGTGATCTGCGAGGTGATGAACGACGACGGCACCATGGCGCGGGTGCCGGACCTCTCCCGGTTCGCCGCCGAGCACGGCCTGAAGATGATCACGGTGGCGGACCTGATCCGCTACCGCCTGGCCCACGAGAGCCTGGTCGAGCGGATCGCTTCCCCCAGGCTGCCCAGTGTCTACGGGGACTTCCGCATCCACGCCTACCGCTCCAGGATCAACGGCGAGGAGCACCTGGCCCTGGTCAAGGAGGGACCCCACTCCACCATCGAGCCCGACGACCGGGAGCCGGTGCTGGTGCGCGTCCACAGCCAGTGCCTGACCGGCGACATCTTCGGCTCCCAGCGGTGCGACTGCGGCCACCAGCTCCACGGCTCCCTCGAGGCGATCGCCGAGGAGGGCCGGGGCGTGCTGCTCTACCTGCTCCAGGAGGGGCGGGGGATCGGGCTGGTCAACAAGCTTCGGGCCTACGAGCTCCAGGAGCAGGGGCACGACACGGTCGAGGCGAACGAGAAGCTCGGCTTCCGGCCGGATCAGCGGGACTACGGCATCGGAGCCCAGATCCTCCGCGACCTGGGCGTGCGCCGGATGCGCCTGATGACCAACAACCCCCACAAGTTCATCGCCCTCTCCGGGTATGGGCTGGAGATCGTCGAGCGGATCCCCATCGAGGTGCCGCCGACGGAGACGAGCCAGGAGTACCTGAAGGCGAAGCGGGACAAGCTGGGCCACCTGCTGAAGCTGGTCTAGGAGCCTGCGTCCTCCCCGGGTCCGGGGCCCGGCCGCTCGGCCACCCGGGCGGCCAGATCCCGCGCGTGACGCGCCTCGGGTTCCGCGCCGAGGAGGGCCGCCCGCTCCGCGGCCTCGAGCAGCAGGGGGACGGCCCGGTCCGGTGCGCCTCCCTCCAGGTAGTGGTGGGCCAGCACCTCGGGCACTCCCGCGGCCGGCTTCGCATCGAGGGCGGCGGCCACCTTGCGGTGGAGCGCCCGGCGCCGCGCCGGATCCAGCGTCCGGTAGACCGCACGGTGTACGGCGCCGTGGGCGAACTCGAAGGTGCCGCGGCGCGCCCCTCCCGCCCACATCACCATGTCCCGGTCCCGGCGGCTGTCCGCCCAGTAGCCGAGGGAGAGCCGTACCAGCCAGCGCTCGAGGAGGGTGT
>JASFUJ010000665.1:0-3082 GCA_050050355.1 Acidobacteriota bacterium | reverse complement strand
ACGACGCACCCGGACCACATGGCGTAGAGCTCCCACATGTGTCCCAGGTAGCCGAGGTTCGCCAGCCGGGTCGGCCGGTGGGAGAGCACGCGGCCGGCGAGGCGCCAGTCGAACGGGGCGCGCGCAGTGCCGTAGGGGCCTTCGCGGAGGCCGAGCCCGGCGATCGCCGCGGCGGCCAGCGCCAGGGCCGAGGCCGCCAGCAGCACCCGCGGCCAGGGCGGCATGCCTCCGCCGCCGTCCCCGCCGAAGATCGGCAGCGCGTTGAGCAGGTGCGGCCCGGCCGAGCCGAGGGTGAGGGCGCCCACCAGGATGCCGATCCCGAGGCCGCGGTCCTCGCGGGTCCAGGTGGCCGCCAGCTTCATGCCGGGCGGGTAGACGCCGGCCAGGGCGAGGCCGGTGAGGAAGCGCAGGGCGATCGCCGTGGGAGCACCGCCGACGCCCAGGGCGTCCAGGAGCGGGATGGCTCCGTTGGCCAGGGCTCCGGCCAGCGCGGAGAGCGCGAACAGCCGGTCCGCCCGCATCCGGTCCGCCAGGGTCAGGACCGCGCTGCCGAGGGCGCCGACCACGAAGCCGAGCTGGACGCTCATGGTCATCCACGCCTGCCCGGCGCCGGAGAGGCCCCAGGCCCCGGTGAGCTGCGGCACCACCGCCGAGGCCGAGAACCAGAGCCCCATGGCCAGGGTCTCGGCCAGGGCCAGCAGGGCGACCTGGCGCCACTTGCCGGCGGGGGAGTCGCCCGAGGGTCCCTGAGTCGGGGGCATGACCTCCGGAGGCTACCGTACGGACTGTACGCCCTGGGCGTTTCCTCGGGGGGGAGGATGTCTCCCGGCGAAGCTCGCGGCGGAGCCATCCACTCGGCGCATCCCCTCACCCCGGCCCTCTCCCCGCGGGGGAGAGGGTGGCGATGGTGGGGTTCGGCGCTCTCGGCCGGGGAGAGGGTGGCGATGGTGGGGTTCGGCGCTCTCGGCTGGGGAGAGGGTGGCGAGGATGGGGTCCGGCCCTCTCGCCGGAGAACCAGGGCGGCGATGATGGGGTCCACCCTCTGCTAGCATGCCGGCCCCATGCCCGACCGAGTCGACCCTTCCGACCGCCCCGACCGCACCCTCGGCCACTTCGCCTGCTTCACCCTCGGAGACGCCTTCTGGAGCCTCGGCCCGGAGGACCGGCGCGAGCTCCTGGACGATCTGATGCGCGACGCCCGGGACGCCGCGCCGCGGGTGGAGCTCTACCAGCTCTATCCGACCCGGTCCGACGCCGATCTGCTCCTCTGGAGCGCCCTGCCGGCGGAGGATCCGGCGGCGCCGGCGCGCTTCTTCGAGGGCTTCGGCCGGGCCGTCTCGGCGCGCCGCCCGGCGCTGGTGCCGTCCCACACCTTCTGGGGGCTCACCCGGCCGTCGCCCTACACCGGCCGGGGCGGGTCGTCGCGGGAGATCGACGCCGTCGGCGGCGAGCGCGAGACCTACCTGATCGTCTACCCCTTCGCCAAGACCGCCCGCTGGTACCTGCGGGCCGAGGGGGAGCGGCGGGAGATGATGCGCGACCACATCCGCGTGGGGCGGGAGTTCGAGGGCGTGCGCCAGCTCCTGCTCTACAGCTTCGGCCTCCAGGACCAGGAGTTCGTGGTGGTCTACGAGACCCACGACCTCTCCATCTTCTCGGAGCTGGTCCACGCGCTGCGAAGCACCGAGGCGCGGTCGTTCACCGCCCTCGACACGCCGATCCTGACGGCGGTCCACCGGGGGTCGAAGGGCCGGGACGGCGAGGGCGCCGCCTCGGTCTGGACATGAGGGAGAGCATGAGCCGCGAGCCGATCGGCGTCCTGCTGATGGCGTACGGCGCACCCGAGCACCTGGACGAGGTGGAGTCCTTCCTCCTGGACGTGCGGGGCGGCCGGGAGACGCCCCGGGCGCTGGTGGAGGAGGTCAAGGACCGCTACCGGGCGATCGGCGGGGGCTCGCCGCTCCTCGGCGTCACCACGGCCCAGGCGAGCGCGCTCCAGGCGCTGCTGACCCGGCGAGCGGGCCGGCGGTTCCGGGTGGCGCTCGGCATGCGCCACTGGCACCCGACCATCGACGAGGGCGTCGTCGAGCTGGCGGGAGAGGGGTGCCGCACCCTGGTGGCGATTCCTCTGGCGCCGCAGTTTTCGGAGCTGTCCGTCGGGGCGTATCTGCGGGCCCTGGACGGGGCCCTCGCCGAGCCGGATGCGGAGCCGATCGGGGAGATCCGGCGCATTCCGGGCTTCCACCGCCACCCCCTGTTCTTCGACGCCTGGGCGGACCGGTTGCGCTCCGCCCTCGCCCGGTTCGAGGCTCGGGAGGTCGATCCGACGGAGGTCGAGCTCCTGTTCACCGCCCACAGCCTGCCGGAGTCGATCCTGGAGGAGGGCGACCCCTACCCGGACCAGTTCCGGGAGACCGCGGAAGGGGTGATGGCGCGGCTGGCCGAGCTGACCGGGATCGGTGGGGCCGACGGTCGCGGGCCGGCCGGCTGGCGCCTGTGCTACCAGAGCGCCGGCGCCCGGTCGGTGCCCTGGCTCGGCCCGTCCATCGGCGAGGTCCTGGACGAGCTCGCCGCCGCCGGGCGGCGACACGTCCTGGCCGTTCCGGTCGGCTTCGTCTCCGATCACGTCGAGGTGCTCTACGACCTGGACGTGGAGGCCGCCGTCCACGCCGAGCGCCTGGGGGTCCACTTCGACCGCACCGAATCCCTGAACACGTCCCCCAGGTTCATCGAAGCCCTGGCCGAGCTGGTGCTCGATTCCTGATCCCGGTCGCGGTCGGGCCCGGGGGGACGAGCCCCCCGGCTACACGGTTCGTCTCCGGGGCCTGTCCCCGGCCTCCACCGTGTAACATCCCCGCGCCATGCCTCACATCGTCATCGTGGGGGGAGGGATCGCCGGCCTCGCCGCCGCCTGGACGTGTGTCCGGGAAGGGCTCGCCCCGCAGGCCCCGGGCTCGCGCGACCCCCTCCGCGTGACCCTGGTCGAGGCCACGCCCCGGTTCGGCGGCAAGATCGCCACCGAGCGCACCGGGGGCTTCCTGATCGAGGGCGGGGCGGACTCCTTCGCCGGCCGCAAGCCCCG
>JASFUJ010000664.1:0-3086 GCA_050050355.1 Acidobacteriota bacterium | reverse complement strand
GCGCGCGGGGATCGCCCCGCGGACACCCTGCTCACCAACGCCCGCCTGGTGAACGTCTTCACCGGCGAGATCCTCGAGACCGAGCTCGCCCTGGCCGGCGGCCGGGTGGCCGGCGTCGGCCCCGGCTACGAGGCGGCCGAGACCGTCGACCTGGGAGGGCGCTGCGTCGCCCCCGGCCTGATCGACGCCCACGTCCACATCGAGAGCTCCATGGTGCGCCCCGCCGAGTTCGCCCGGGCGGTGGTCCCCGCCGGCGTCACCACGGTGATCACCGACCCCCACGAGATCGCCAACGTCTGCGGCCTCGCCGGAATGCTTTACATGCTGCGGGACGCCGAGGCCGTCCCCCTGGAGGTCTTCGTCAACGCCTCCTCCTGCGTGCCCGCCACCGACCTGGGCACCGCCGGCGCGTCGCTGGGGGCGGAGGACCTGGCCTCGCTGCTGTCCGAGCCCCGGGTGCTCGGCCTCGCCGAGGTGATGAACTTCCCCGGCGTGATCGCCGGAGATCCGTCGGTGCTCGCCAAGCTCCGGGCGTTCGAGGGCCGGGTGCTGGACGGCCACGCCCCCGGTCTCTCCGGCAAGCCCCTCAACGCCTACACGGCCACCGGCATCTCCTCGGACCACGAGGCGACCACCCTGGAGGAGGCGCGGGAGAAGCTGCGCCTCGGCATGACCGTGTTCCTCCGCGAGGCCACCAACGCCCACAACCTGCGGGACCTCCTCCCGCTGGTCGATTCCTGGACCGAGCCGTCCCTCTGCTTCGCCACCGACGACCGGGTGCCGGCCGATCTGCTGGACGAGGGGTCGGTCGACCACATGGTGCGGGTGGCGGTGCGGGAGGGGGTCGAGCCGATGGCGGCGCTGCGGATGGCGACCCTGAACCCGGCCCGGCACTACCGGCTGCACGATCGCGGCGCCCTGGTGCCCGGCCGGCGGGCGGACCTGGTGGTGTTCTCCGATCCGGCGGATTTCCGGGCCGAGGAGGTCTGGGTGGCCGGGGTGAAGGTGGCCGCGGGGGGCGAGGCCCTGTTCGATGCGCCGGCCGGGGACGCGGTCACGGCCCGGGACACGGTGGACGTGGACGTGGACGGGCTGGACTTCCGGATCGCGCCTCCGGAAGAGCGTCCCGAAGGCGGCGGGACGATCCGGGTCATCGGGGCGATCCCGGACCAGCTCCTGACCGAGCACCTGAGCGTGGAGCCGAAGATGGAGGGTGGCTCCGCCGTCGCGGATCCGGAGCGGGATCTGCTGAAGATCGCCGTGGTGGAGCGCCATGCGGGCTCGGGGCGGACCGGGCTCGGGTTCATCCGCGGGTTCGGGCTGCAGCGGGGAGCCCTGGCGGGGACCTTCGCCCACGACCATCACAATCTCGTGGTGATCGGGGCGGACGACCGGTCGATGGAGGCCGCGGCCCGGGCGGTGGTGGAGGCGGGGGGCGGGTTGGCGGTGGCGGACGGGGGGCGGGTGGTGGAGGTGTTGCCGCTGCCGATCGCGGGGCTGATGGCGGAGGCGCCGGTGGAGGAGGTCCGGGCGACGCTGGACCGGCTGCTGGACGCGGCGCGGGAGATGGGCTCGTCGCTGCACGATCCGTTCATGGCCATGAGCTTCGTGACCCTCGAGGTGATCCCGTCGCTCAAGATCACTGATCGGGGGCTGGTGGACGTGGAGACGTTCGAGCTGGTGCCGCTCTTCGCCTGACGGCGGATGCCCCTCCGCAGGCCGGCCGTTCCTGCCGTTCGCCACCCTCTCCCCCTGACCCGGAAGGGGGGAGAGGGCCGGGGTGAGGGGATGCTCATCGCTGGAGGGTCCGCCGGGAGCGGGGCGGGAGGCCCCGTCCTGCGGGACGCCGCGCGTGGAAGGACGGTTGAGCGGGCAACGCGCGGCTCGGCTCGGAGCGCGCCGGCTCGGGACGGCGGCTCAACGTGGTCGTGAGCTCGCTCCTCGACGCCCTCCGCCGAGGGTTGCCGCCCCTGTAGACTGGTGGCCGGCCCCTGGAAGGAGGATCCCCGTGGCGAAGACTCCGAACACTCCGAAGATCGAACGCATCGACGACGTCCGCTGGCGCATCCCCAAGCAGGGGAAGATGCGCGTCGACGGTCTGGTGTTCGCCAGCTCGACGATGATGGACGACATCCGCCGGGACCAGGCGCTGCAGCAGGTGGCGAACGTGGCCCACCTGCCGGGGATCGTGCAGGCGTCCATCGCCATGCCGGACATCCACTGGGGCTACGGCTTCCCCATCGGCGGCGTGGCGGCGATGGACGCCCGCGAGGGGGTGGTCTCGCCCGGAGGGGTCGGCTACGACATCAATTGAGGCGTGCGGCTCCTGCGCTCAGGTCTGAGCCGCACCGACATTCAGGACGATCTCCGCGACGTCGTCGCCCAGTTCTTCAACAACATCCCGACCGGGGTGGGGGTGGGGCGGCGCGATCTGAAGCTCACCAAGCGGGACCTGGTCCAGGTGCTCTCGAAGGGCGCCCCGTGGGCGGTGGCCCAGGGGTTCGGCGATCCCGCGGACCTGGAGCACCTCGAGGAGGGCGGCTGCATCGACGGCGCCGATCCCGAGGAGGTCTCCGAGCGCGCCTACCAGCGGGGCAAGGGGCAGCTCGGCACCCTCGGCTCGGGCAATCACTTCGCCGAGATCCAGTACGTGGCCGAGATCTACGACCGGGAGGCGGCGCAAGCCTTCGGGCTGGAGAAGGACCAGGTGACGGTGCTGATCCACTCCGGCTCCCGGGGGCTCGGCCATCAGGTGTGCACCGATCACCTCAAGGTGATGATCCGGGCCGCCGAGAAGTACGGCATCGAGCTCCCGGACAAGCAGCTCTGCTGCGCCCCCATCGAGTCGCCCGAGGGGCAACGGTACCTGGCGGCCATGGCGGCGGCGGCCAACTACGCGTTCGCCAACCGGCAGGTCATGAGCCACTGGGCCCGGGAGAGCTTCGCCGCGGCCCTCGGGGTGGCGCCGGAGCGGACCGGGATCTCGGTGGTCTACGACGTCTGTCACAACATCGCCAAGTTCGAGACCTTCGTGGTGGACGGCGAGGAGCGCCGCCTGTGCGTCCACCGGAAGGGCGCCACCCGGG
>JASFUJ010000663.1:0-3090 GCA_050050355.1 Acidobacteriota bacterium | reverse complement strand
GTCCTGAACTACGGCCACAACAACCCGAAGCTCAAGGAGAAGCTGCTGGACTACCTGGCCGGCGACGGCGTGGTCCACACGCTGGACATGGGGAGCGCGGCCAAGCGCCGCTTCCTGGAGCGTTTCGAGGAGGTGATCCTGAAGCCGCGGGGCATGGACTACAAGATCCAGTTCCCCGGTCCGACCGGCACCAACTCCGTCGAGGCGGCCCTCAAGCTGGCCCGGAAGGTGACCGGCCGCACCAACGTGGTGGCCTTCACCGACGGCTTCCACGGCATGACCCTCGGCTCGCTGGCGGTCACCGGCAACGCCGGCAAGCGGGCCGGCGCCCGGGTGCCGCTCCACGATGCCGTCTCGCTCCCCTTCGACGGCTTCCTGGGCGAGGACGTGGACACCATCGACCTGCTGGCCCGGTACCTGGAGGACACCTCCAGCGGCCTGGACAAGCCGGCGGCGGCGATCGTCGAGACCGTCCAGGCCGAGGGCGGCGTCAACGTCTCCCGCTTCGACTGGCTGCGCCGCCTCGCCGACCTGCTGCAGGAGCACGGCGTGCTGCTGATCGTCGACGACATCCAGGTGGGCTGCGGCCGCACCGGCCCGTTCTTCAGCTTCGAGCCGGCCGGCATCGAGCCGGACATCATCTGCCTGTCCAAGTCGCTCTCCGGCTACGGCCTGCCGTTCGCGGTCGACCTGATCAAGCCGGAGCACGACGTCTGGGAGCCGGGCGAGCACAACGGCACCTTCCGCGGCCACAACCCGGCCTTCGTCACCGCGGTCGAGGCGCTCTCCTACTGGGAGGACGACGCCCTGACCCGGGAGGTGGAGCGCAAGGCGGCCCTCGCCTTCGAGCGCCTGGAGGAGATCGCCGCCGCCCATCCGGACGCCGGCCTGTCGGTGCGCGGCCGCGGCCTGATCCAGGGTCTGGTCTTCCCGGAGGCGCAGACCGCGGACCGGGTCTCGGCCGAGTGCTTCCGCCACGGGCTGATCATCGAGACCGCCGGCCGCACGGGCGAGGTGCTCAAGCTCCTGCCGCCCCTGACCGTCACCGAGGAGGCCCTGCGCGAAGGGCTCGACATCATCGCGTCCGCCGTGTCCGCGGTGCTCTCCGGCGAGGCGCCGGAGCCGGCCGCGGGCGAGGCCGGCGTCACGAAGGAGATGGCATGATCGTTCGCAGACTCGAAGAGATCCAGGGAACCGAACGGGACGTCGAGGCCCCGACCTTTTCCAGCCGCCGCTTTCTGCTCAAGGGCGACGGCATGGGTTTCTCGTTCCACGACACGATCCTCCACGCCGGGTCCGAGACCCTGATCTGGTACAAGAATCACCTGGAGGCGGTCTACTGCATCGACGGCATCGGCGAGCTCGAGGACCTGGACAACGGGGAGACCCACGAGATCCACGCCGGCACGTTCTACGCCCTCGACGGCCACGAGCGCCACTATCTGCGGGCGAAGACCGATCTGCGGATGATGTGCGTCTTCAGCCCCGCGCTCACCGGCAAGGAGGTCCACGACGAGGAGGGGGTCTACCCCCTGCTCGAGACCGACGACGCGACCCGGGCCGAGAAGGGTTGACCGCCGGCCGGCCCGACGAGCGACCGCCAACCCGACACGGGAGCATCCACATCATGCAAGCAACCACGTCGCGCAACCCGAACCCCGGCGCCGGCTCGCAGACCCGCCCGGCGCCGGACGACCCTCCGGACTGGCTGGTTCTCAAGTTCGGCGGCACGAGCGTCTCCAGCCTCGGGCGCTGGCAGACGATCGCCTCCACCCTCCGGTCCAAGCTCGAGCGGGGGGCGCGGCCGATCGTGGTCTGCTCCGCGCTGTCCCAGGTCTCGAACCGTCTCGAGGCGCTCCTCGAGACCGCCGGGGAGGGGGAGGACGTCGAGCCCGGCCTCCGGGACCTGCAGTCGGATCACGAGGCCCTGGCGGCGGACATGGAGCTGGACGTGGACGAGCTCCTGGGCGAGACCCTGGAGGATCTGCGCCAGATCCTCCAGGGCATCCGGCTGACCCGCGAGGTCACCCCCCGGCTCCGGGCCCGCGTCATGTCGGCGGGGGAGATCCTGTCGACCAGGCTGGGGGCCGCCTGGCTCGACGGGCAGGGCATCCCCACCACGTGGCAGGACGCCCGCGACATGCTGGAGGGGGAGCTGGAGCCCCACGTGCCCCCCGAGCGCCAGTACCTGTCGGCCACCTGCGACCACGCCCCGGACCCGGGGCTCCAGGAGCGCCTCGCCGCCCTCGACGGCAAGGTGATCCTCACCCAGGGGTTCGTCGGGCGGCTGCCCAACGGGGACACCGTGCTCCTCGGGCGGGGCGGCTCCGACACCGCCGCGGCCTACCTGGCCACCAAGGTGGGCGCCGACCACCTGGAGATCTGGACCGACGTGCCGGGGATGTTCACCGCCAACCCCCACAACGTGCCGGACGCCCGGCTGCTGCTGCACCTGGGCTACGCCGAGGCCGGCGAGCTGGCGTCGAAGGGGGCGAAGGTGCTCCACCCGCGGTGCATCCGCGCGGCCCAGAAGTATGCGGTGCCGATCCACGTGCGCTGCACGCCGGAGCCCGATCTCATCGGCACGGTGATCTCGCGCACCGGCCCGTCCGAGACGCCCCAGGTCAAGGCGGTCTCGGAGCGCCGGGGGATGGTCCTGGTCTCCATGGACGTGGAGGGGGACTGGCAGGGCATCGGCGTGATCGCGGACATCACCGCCTGCTTCAAGACCCACGGCATCTCGATCGACCTCCTGGCGTCGTCCCAGACCAACGTCACGGTGGCCCTCGACCCCCGGGCCAACCACCTGGACGACGAGGTGATCGAGCCGCTGATCGCCGACCTCGAGGAGCTCTCGGCGCCCCGGGTGATCCGGCCCACCGCCACGGTCAGCCTGGTGGGCACCGGCATCCGGGAGATCCTCCACGAGTGGGCGGCCGTGCTCGAGCTGTTCGAGGACGAGGAGGTCTACATGGTCTCCCAGGCGGCCAACGACCTGTCGCTGACCCTGCTGGTCAACGACAGCTCGGCCGACGTGCTGGTGCGGCGGATCCACGACCGGCTGTTCACCGAGGAGTCTCCGGCGTCGTC
>JASFUJ010000662.1:0-3091 GCA_050050355.1 Acidobacteriota bacterium | reverse complement strand
CGCGTCCAGGGGCACGTAGGCTCCGCCCGCTTCCAGGACCCCCAGCAGGGAGACGACCATCTCCGGCCCGCGGGGGACGCAGACGCCGATTCTCACCTCGAAAGGGACCTCGGAAGGGACCTCGGAGGCGGCTCCCAAGCCGGTCAGAACCCGGCGCAGCCGGCCCGCGAGCGCCGCCGCACGCCGCGCCAGCTCGCCGTAGCTGAGGCGCGCTCCCCCCGTCACGACGGCCACCGCGTCCGGGATCGCCGCGGCCCGGGAACGCACCAGGGCGTCCAGGCGCTCCGGACCCTCGCCGGCCGCCGGCCGGCCGCGCTCGCTCGCGCCGCTCCACTCCACGAGGAGCTGCTGACGCTCGGCCGGCGCCAGCAGGGAGAGCTCGGACAGGGGCCGGTCGGGATCGGCGGCCACCTCTTCCAGCAGCCGCCGGAGCCGCGCGGCCGTGCGGCGCATCGTGGTGCGCTCGAACAGGTCCCGGTCGTAGACCAGCGAGCCCCAGAGCTCTCCTCCGACCTCGGCGGCGAACACCGAGAGGTCGAACTGGGCCCCCCGGGGCTCCAGCCGGACCGACTCGACCGTCAGCGACCCCAGCTCGAGGCGGGCTCCGGGCTCCCCCAGGGCGAAGCCGGACATGCCCTCGCCGACCCCGAGCCGGGAGCGCTGGAGGGTGAACAGCACCTGGAAGATCGGCGGCCGGCTCGCGTCGCGGCCCGGCTCCAGGTGCTCCACCAGGAGGGGGAAGGGCAGGTCCTGGTGCTCGAAGGCCCGCTTGCCGGCGTCCCGCACCCGCTCCAGGAAGTCCCCGAAGCTCGGGTCGCCCGAGGCGTCGGCCCGCACCACCACCGGGTTGACGCAGTACCCCACCAGGTCGGACACGTCGCCCGAGCGCCTTCCTGCCGTCGGGGTGCCCACCAGCAGGTCGTCCTGTCCGGTGAGCCGGTGGAGCAGCGCCTGGAGCGCGGCCAGCCCGGTCACGAACGGGTTCGCGCCGCGGGACCGGCCCACCTTGCGGAGCCGCTTCCAGTGCTCGGCGCCGAGCCGGAAGGACGCGGCCGCGCCCCGGTGGCCGCGGGTCGGCGGGCGGCGCCGGTCGGTGGGGAGGTCGAGGCTCTCGGGTCGCCCGGCGAGCTCCCGCTTCCAGAGCTCCAGGAGCTCCTCGCCGTCCGCTCCGGCGATCCGCTCCTCCTGCCGCGCGACCAGGTCCGCGTAGGAGGTCTCGAGGGGCGGGAGCGGCCCTTCGCCGTCGTAGAACGCCCCCAGCTCGCGCAGCAGCACCGCCAGCGACCAGAGGTCCGAGATCAGGTGGTGGATGGCGAACACCACCAGGTCATCGCGGCCCGCGCCCCGCTCGAACAGGGTCAGGCGCACGAGCGGTCCGTGCTCCAGGTCGAAGGGGCGGAACGCTTCGTCGGCGAGGGCCTGCTCCAGATCGGCCTCGCTCCGGTCGCCGGCGTCGACCCGGCCGAGAGGGACCGGCATCCGCGCGGCCACCCGCTGGACCGGCTCGCCGTCGGCTTCGGCGAAGGTCGCCCGGAGCGCCTCGTGGCGCTCCACCAGGCTCTGCAGGGCCGCTTCCAGGGCGTCCGGATCCACGTCTCCCACCACGCGACCGGCGGCGGCGATCACGTAGGCGCCGCTCGCGGGGGCCAGCCGGTCGAGGAACCAGAGGGCCCGCTGTCCGCGCGACAGGGGGACCGCCGCCGGCCGGTCGCCGGCGGTCGGCGGGGTCTTGTCCGCCTGGGCGACTCCCTGGTCGGTGTCGGGCTCGAGGAGATCGGTCCGGGACATGCTCACCTCATCCGGGTCGGTTCATCGAAAGGGCCGGGCGCTCGGGCGACGCCTCTTCGGTGCTCGCCATCCGCTGATCCAGGCTGCCGGCCAGGTGCTCCGCGTGGGGCGGGAAGTGGATCGACATGTGGTCGCCGGGGATCACCTCCACCTCGACCTCGCCGCGGCAGAGCTCGGCCCAGCCCGTCGCTTCGGGCCGCTCCAGCCGCTGCGCCGTGGCCGCGGCCCGGAAGTGGACCAGGCCGCCGCCGTGGCTCTGCGGGCGGTACCGGACCATGGCCTGCCCGTTGGCGTTGACGACGTCCATCAGCCGGCGCAGCCGGTCCAGGTCGAAGCTCGCCGGGAGGGCGCCGGCGCTCTTGGCCGCCTTCAGGATGTGGGCCAGGCGCTCCTCCCGGGAGTCCAGGCTCCGGAGCAGCTCCACGGCCTCCGGGTCGGTCTCGCCCACCAGGTGGTCCAGGGCCTCGATCTCGAACAGCACCCGGTCGTCGGGCGCCGGGGCCTCCCCCGGCTCACCCGTGTCCAGCAGGCCCAGCAGGCCGACCCGCCGGCCGTCCGCCGCGAGCTGGCGGGCCATCTCGTAGGCCACCACGCCCCCCATGGAGCTCCCCACCAGGTGGTAGGGGCCCTCGGGCTGCACCTGCCGGATCGAGTCCACGTAGAGGGCCGCCATCTCCTCGATCCGGGACAGGGGCTCCTCGCCGGCTTCCATGCCCAGGGCGCGCAGGCCGTAGACCGGCCGGCCGGGGGCGAGCCGCGCCGCCAGGTGGCGGAAGAAGTAGGTGTCGCCGAAGACCGCGTGCACCAGGAACAGCGCCGGCTGCCGGGGCGATCCCTCCGCGCCCGGCCGCAGGGCGGCGAGGCAGCGGGGCAGACGGCGCGGGGGGGCCGGCGTCTCCGCCACGTCCCGGTACCCGAGGGTGCGGGCGACGCGCCGGGCCGGTCCGCCCAGGAAGTCCTCGGTGTAGGTCTCGCGCCAGCGGTCGGCCGCCGACGAGTCGATCCGCCGGTGCGTGTGGAACTTGACGTCCCCCAGCATCTTGGCCTGCTCGTGGATGCCGTCGGTCATGCGCCGCTGCCGGTCCCGGTAGGGCTCGGTCATCTCGGGCGTGTACTCGAGCCCGAGGAAGCGGGAGAGCTCGCGCATGGCCGGCTCCGGCGCCCGCACCAGCTCCTCGAAGCGCACGGTCCGCTTGCGGCGCTCCGGCACCCCCTCCAGGAACGAGAGGATGTTCTGGTGGCTCGCCGTCCAGATCAGCTCCGCGATCTCGCGCCGCTCGAAGGGATGGTCGTAGCGGAAGAA
>JASFUJ010000661.1:0-3103 GCA_050050355.1 Acidobacteriota bacterium | reverse complement strand
GCGAGGGTCTCGGCGAAGTAGTCGTCGAAGGCTTCCCGGTCCACCAGGAAGGGCTGTCGGTGGAGCTCGTCGGTGCAGGAGGCGTCGAGGCCGTCGAGGCTCTCCCGGTCGATGAGGTCGGCCCAGATCTGGTGCACGCAGACCCAGCCCCCCTCCAGGTCGAACGGTCCGTGCTGGCCCTCGTCCAGGATCAGGTGGCGGTAGGCGGGGAAGTAGGCGGTGGCGTCCTCGGCGTAGGCCGGCGGCGTGACCGGGTCCCAGGCACCGGAGACCAGGACGGTGGGGATCGGCAGGGGGCGCGGCCGGGCGACCCCGAGCCGGAGGTCGGTCTTGCGGTGGGGCCAGGCCGCACAGCCCTGGAGCTGCTGCTCCAGGCGGTAGTTGCCGAACAGCGTCGTGGCCCCCTGGGCCAGGGCCCGGTCGGCGTCGAAGCTCATGTGCTCCGAGCACTGGACGGTGAGGAGGACGCCGTCGGCCAGCGTGCTCCGGAACATGCGGTCGATGAACAGCCCCAGCCGCGTGATCGGCTCCCAGTCGTCCGCCGCGTGGGCGCGGTGGACGGCCCAGGGGAGGGCGCGCGAGGAGAAGCCGTAGTAGAGGAGCAGCCGCACCTGCTCGCCGAGCCAGTCCCGGCCCACGTCGAGGGTGAGCGTGTCCCGGGACGTCCCGGCCGGGTCGGCCGTCTCGGCGGGGCCGGCGAGCTCGAGCCCGATCTGGAGCCCGGTCTCGAGCGGAACCTCGACCCGGACCGGCCCCTCCTCGAGCCGGTCGAAGAGCTCCGCCACCATCCGTTCGAGCCGCGGGGCGATCCGGGCGCAGTCCGGCCGCCGGGCGCACTGGAGGGCGATTCCGGCCAGGGTGCGGTCCGTCCACAGGCCGCGCTCCGCCAGGTTCGAGCGCAGGGGCGAGTCGACGCCGATGAGAAACAGGGTCCGCGTGCTCTCCGGGTGGCGCTGGGCGAAGACCATCGCCGCCAGGGTGCCGTAGGAGCCGCCGCGCACGTTCAGGGATTCGTACCCCAGGCGCCGCCGCAGCTCTTCCAGGTCGTCCGCGTGGTGGACGGTGGTGTAGAGGTCCAGGTCGGCGGTGCGCGAGAGCGCTTCCGCGCACGCCCGGACCTCCTCCGGGGGAAACATCTCCGGCAGCTCCGCGAGCCCGTCGGCCCGGGCGCCCAGGTCGCAGTCCAGCGGATGCGAGGCCCCGGTGCCGCGCTGGTCGAACAGGACGACGTCCCGGGTCCGGAGGGGCGCCACGTGGGCGAGGCCGGCCGCCCGGACCGTCGCGGCGCCTCCGGGGCCGCCCGCCAGGACGGTGATGGCGTCCCCGGGCGGATCCTCGGCGTGGGCCGGGAGCACCACCACGTGCAGGCCGATCCGCCGGCCGTCCGTCCGGCTCCGGTCCTCGGCCACGTCGACCGTGCCGCAGAGGACGGGCTCGTCGATGCCGGGCAGCTCGCAGGGCTCGAGGAGGGGGAGCCGCTCGGCGGCCAGGGCCGCCCAGTCCGGGGCGGCTTCGGAGGCGGGCTCGGGAGCGGGCTCGGGGTCCTCGGAGCGCTCGGAGTCGGATTCCGAAGGGGGCTGGATCGCGACGGCCGGGAGGCCCGCGGTGACGGCGAGGCAGAGCACGGTGGCGAGGACGGCGTGCGGACGGGGCGGATTCGAGCGCATGGGGCGGCATCCTACCGCGTCCTACCGCCTCCTACTGCGTCCTACCGCCCTTCGGGGTGGCGACTCCGAGGCCCCTTGCGCGTAGCATGATCACGGGGTGGGACCCATAGCACTCCGTCCTGGAGGCACCCGCCCGATGTCCTCGGATGCAGCACCCACAAGACCCTCAACTCGGAGCTCTCTGAGAGATTGCCATGAGTCCTCGACTGGCTGAACGTACGTCTACGACCGAACGCATCCTCCTCGGCGACGAGGCGGTGGCCCAGGGGGCCGTCGACGCCGGCCTGACCGCCGCCTACGGCTACCCGGGAACCCCGTCCACCGAGATCATGGAGCACCTGCTCGGAGTGGCGGCGGGCGACGAGCACCTGACCGCGAGCTGGTGCGCCAACGAGAAGACCGCGTACGAATGCGCCCTCGGCGCGTCGATGGCGGGCGGGCGCGCGCTGGTGGTGATGAAGCACGTGGGCCTCAACGTGGCCGCCGACCCGTTCGTCAACTCGGCATTGCTCGACCTCCACGCCGGGCTGGTGCTCGCCGTGGCGGACGACCCGGGAATGCACAGCTCCCAGAACGAGCAGGACAGCCGCTTCTACGCCGCGATGGCCCGCGTGCCCTGCCTGGAGCCGGCCACCCAGCAGGAGGCCTACGACATGACCCGGGAGGCGTTCGAGCTGTCCGAGCGCTTCCGCACGCCGGTGATGGTGCGGCTGGTGACCCGGCTCTGCCACAGCCGCACCGCGGTCACGACCCGGCCGCCGATCCCCCGCCGCGCACGCATGCGGCCCTCCGACCCGTCGGACTGGACGCTGCTGCCGGCCAATGCGCGGCGCCGCTGGCGGGTGGTCCTGGAGCGGCAGGGAGCGATCGAAGAGCACCTGGCCGGCTCGCCGTACTCGGCGCTCACCGTCCGGAGCGAGAGCCGGTCGGGCGCCCGGTCCGAGAGCGGCTCCGGCCCTCGCCTCGGCGTGATCACCGCCGGTCTCGGCCGCAACTACTTCCTGGAGGCTCTGCCGGGGCTGGCGGACAAGCCCTCGCACCTCCACGTGGGCGCCTACCCGGAGCCCGAGGACAAGCTCCGCCGGCTGGCCGGGTCCGTGGACACGATCCTGGTGCTGGAGGAGGGTCGGCCGATCCTGGAGCAGCGGCTGCTCGGGATCGTGCGTCCGGGTGCGACGGTGATCGGCCGGGTGAGCGGGCACCTGCCCGCCGACGGCGAGCTCACCCCGGACCTGGTGAACCGGGCGCTCGGGCTGCCGGAGCTGCCGCACCTGAGCCTGGGAGGTTCCGGGGGTCCGGGAGCCGTCGCGGAGGACGACGACCTGAAGCTGCCGGCCCGGCCGCCGCAGCTTTGCACCGGCTGTCCGCACCGGGACAGCTTCACCGCCCTGCGGCGGGCCCTCGAGGGCCGCTCCGACGCGCTGGTGACCGGCGAC
>JASFUJ010000660.1:0-3104 GCA_050050355.1 Acidobacteriota bacterium | reverse complement strand
GGCGCTCTGCTCCTCTGGCCCCTGGTGCCGGTGGAGCTGGCCCCCCAGACGCCCGCCGACGAGATGGACATCGAGCTCGAGATGGCCCAGGGCACCAACATCGCGGTGGTGCGCTCCTACCTGGAAGAGCTGGAGGACCGGGTGCGCGAGGTCATGCCCACCGAGGACGTGAACCTGTTCGCCACCGAGGTCCGCGGCGGAGGCGCCGCGGTCGAGCTCAAGCTCGTGCCCCAGCAAGACCGCAGCATGAGCAGCCGCGAGATGGCCGACCAGATCCGCGACGCGATCGCGGGCAGCGTTCCGGGCGGCGAGATCGACGTGGACGCCCAGCCGGGCCTGTGGATGCTGCGACGGATCTTCAGCTCCGGCGGCAGCGGCGACGCGGTGGAGATCGAGCTCCGCGGCTGGGACCTGGACCGGGCCGATCGCCTGGCCCAGCAGATCAAGACCCGGATGGAACGGGTTCCCGGGGTCACCGACGTGCGCGTCTCCCGGCGCGAAGGCCAGCCGGAGGAGAACCTGGTGTTCGACCGGGAGCGGCTGGCGGAGCTCGACCTGTCCGTCCAGCAGGTGGGCCGGGCGATCCAGGCCAGCGTCGGCGGCGTCGAGGCCGGCCGGTACCGGGAGGGCGGCGACGAGTTCCCCATCCGGGTCCGTCTGCGGCAGGAGGACCGTCTGACCGGGGAGGACCTGGAGGGCATCGCCGTGCGCACGCCGCAGGGCGCGCTGGTGCCGCTCTCCACCCTGGTGGAGCGCCGGCGCGAGCGCGGGCCGCTCGAGATCGACCGGGTGGACGGCCAGCGGGTGACCTACATCTCCGCCGGTCTCGAGACCGACGTGGCCCTGGGGGACGCGGTCGAGCGGATCCGCTCGGAGCTGGCGGACCTGAGGCTCCCCGAGGGCTACTCCATCCTGTTCGGCGGCGAGTACCAGGAACAGCTCGAGGCGCAGCGGGACTTCACCATCGCCATCCTCATGGCGCTGATCCTGGTCTACATGCTGATGGCGGCCCAGTTCGAGCGCTTCCTGGATCCGCTGGTGGTGATGGTCGCGGTGCCGATGGCGCTGGTGGGGGTCGTCCCGACGCTGCTCTTGACCGGCACCACGCTCAACATCCAGAGCGTGATGGGGATGATCATGCTGATCGGCATCGTGGTCAACAACGCGATCGTCCTGGTCGACGCCATCAACCTGTTGCGCCGCGACTACCACATGGGGGCGGCCGACGCGGTGATCGAGGCCGGCCGGCTGCGCCTGCGGCCGATCCTGATGACCACCCTGACCACGGTCCTCGGGCTGCTGCCCCTGGCCATCGGGCTGGGCGCGGGAGCCGAGATCCAGGCGGCGCTCGCCCGGGTGGTGATCGGCGGGTTGATCGCGGCGACGCTGGTCACCCTGGTCCTGATCCCGGTCACCTACACCACGGTCACCGGCTGGGCGGCGCGCCTCAGGGCCGGCCGCTGGTCGAAGACCAGCGCGGCGGGCGAGCCCGAGGAGGAACGGGCGGCGACGGCCTAGCCCGCACGCTAGGATCTTCACGATGGAGCCCACCCGCCGAGTCCTGGTCCTGATCCCGCTGGTCATGGCGGCGGCCCTGATCGGCACCGTGCTGGCGTCCTACTTCTCGGTGCACGCAGTGCTGGCGACCCTGGCCCGGGGGCAGGGGGACGCCATGCTCGACTCGATCCGCCACGGACGGAGCACCGACCCGGCCTTCCTGGAGGCGCTGCTCGGCGAGCAGCGGGAAGAGGGTCTGCGGTGCATCGCGGTGCTCGGGCGGGACCTCCAGCCGCTCCGGATCGTGGGCGAGTGCCTGGCCGCCGACGCGGGGTCGCTCCAGCGGGCGGTCCGGACCGCCGGCTCGGACGAGGTGGTCCCGGTGGGCCGCCGGGTGCGCATGGTCCGGGGCGGACCGTCCCCCGGCGATCCCGAGGGGCGCACCTCGCGCGGGGCGATCCTGATCGAGTTCGAGCCGATCCTCACCCGCCAGCTCGAGCACGGGGCGATCCGCAGTCTGGGGATCGGCGGCGCCGCCTCCCTCGCCCTGGTGGTCGTGGCGGTCGGCCTGTGGCGCTTCTCAGTCCGCGAGGAGCGGCTGAAGGAGCGGGTGGAGCGGGACCGCCGGCTGGCGTCCCTCGGCGAGATGGCCGCGGTCCTGGCCCACGAGATCCGCAACCCGCTCACCGCCATGAAGGGGCACGCCCAGCTCCTGGCCGAGCGGCTGGGGCCGGAGAGCGCAGAAAAGCGGAAGGCCGACCGGGTGGTGCGCGAGGCGGTGCGCCTGGAGGAGCTGACCGCCGACCTGCTGAGCTTCATCCGGTCCGAGCAGGTGGAGCGGGAGGCGGTGGACCCCGCCCGGATCCTGCGCACGGCCGCCGAGGAGGTGGCTCCGGAGCGCATCGAGCTGGAGACCGGAGGCGCACCCGAGGCATGGTCCCTCGACCCCCGCCTGATGCGTCAGGCCCTCGGCAACCTGCTCCGCAACGCCCTCCAGGCCTCGCCCGACGGCACGCCGGCCGAGGCGTCCGCGACCACCGAGGAGGGCGCCCTCGTCTACCGGGTGCGCGACCGGGGGCCGGGGGTCCCCGAGGGCGAGCGCGCTCGGATCTTCGAGCCGTTCTACACCACGCGCACCCGGGGCACCGGCCTGGGCCTCGCCGTCGCCCGGCGGATCGTCGAGCTCCACGGCGGGGAGATCGACACCGCGAACCACCCGGACGGCGGCGCCGTCTTCCGGGTGACCATCCCGGCAGGCTCTCGGTGACCCACCCTTCAGGCCACGCGAGCGCCGGGCGGGAGCCGGGGGGTTTGGACGAGTGATCCAGAGGATCATCCAGGTCGATCGGAGCGGCCTCGCCGACGGTTCGGGCAAGTGTCGTTCGATCGTCACGAGTCACGGACCGATTGGAGACTGAGGATATGGCGACCATCCTGGTGGCCGACGACGAGGAGGGCGTCCGCACGTTCGTCGCCGAGGCCCTGGAGAGCGCCGGACACCGGGTGATCCAGGCGGCCGACGGGGACGCGGCGGCCCGCCTCCTGGAGCGGCGCAGCTTCCACCTGCTGATCACCGACCTCAAGATGCCCGGCCGGGACGGCATGGA
>JASFUJ010000659.1:0-3109 GCA_050050355.1 Acidobacteriota bacterium | reverse complement strand
CTGGCGGCGCTCGAGGACGGCGGGCGCAGCTCCACCACCGGCCTGCGGGGCCGCAGGTTCCAGGCGGTGCTGGTGGTGACCCAGATCTGCCTCACCACGGCGCTCCTGGTGGGCGCCGGCCTGGTGACCCGCAGCCTGACCCAGCTCCAGCGGACCGACCTGGGATTCGAGCCCGAAGGGGTGCTCAAGGTCCAGATCGACCTGCCGACGACCCAGTACCCGGAGCAGGCGCGGATCCAGTCGTTCTGGCGCAACCTCCTGCCCCGGCTGGAGCGCCTGGGGCCGGTCCGCTCCGCCGGAATCACCAGCGCCCTGCCGGTGACCGAAGAGGCGATCCTGACCTCCCTGGCGGTGGAAGGCTCCCCGATCGTGACGCCGGAGGACGAGCAGCTCGCGAACCTGCGACGGATCAGCCCCGGCTACCTTCGTACCCTCGGCATCCCGCTCATCGAGGGCCGGAGCTTCGACGAATCCGACGACGCGAGCTCGCCGCCGACCGCGATCGTCAGCCGGAGCTTCGCCGAACGGTACTGGCCGTCGCGCAGCGCGATCGGCCGGAGGATCAAGCGGGGCGGGCTCGACGTCTCCTACCTGCCCTGGCGCACGGTCATCGGCGTGGTCGACGACGTCCAGGATGCGGCGCTGGGCGAGTCGGGCGGTCCGACTCTCTACATCCCGATGACCCAGGGGGCGAGCCCTCACATGCACCTGGTCCTGCGCACCGAGGGGCCGCCGGGCGCGCTCGTCTCCCCGGTCCGGGACGCCGTGCAGCAGGTGGACCCGCTGCAGCCCATCAGCTCGGCCCTGACGATGGAGGAGCACGTGTCGGGCTCGCTGTCGAGGCAGCGGCTCACCTCGGGCGCCCTGACCTTCTTCGGCGTCCTGGGCGCCGTCCTGTCCACCGCCGGGATCTTCGGCCTCCTGTCCTATTCGGTGAGCCGCCGGAGCAACGAGCTCGCGGTCCGGATGGCGCTGGGAGCCAACCACGGGGACCTGCAACGCCTCGTCCTCGGCGACGGCCTGAAGCTCACGGGTACCGGCATCCTCGCCGGATCGGTCTTCGCCCTCGGCTGGTCCCGGCTGCTCTCCAGCCTGCTCTTCGAGATCTCGCCCTCCGACCCCTGGACCTTCGCGGCGGTCGGCCTGGGCGTGCTGGCGATCGGTTTCGCCGCCAGCTTCCTCCCGGCCCGTCACGCGGCGTCCAGTCAACCGGCGACCATCCTGCGCAATGCCTAGGACGGGGCGCACGGCACCCGACGAGGCACGGAGCCCCACCGGCCGCGCCGCGGTGGACCGCCTCGATCGGGAGCGGGATCTCGCCGCGGTCGCCGAGCTGTTCGGCCGCGTCATGCCGGCCCCGGTGACGGCCGCCGAGCTCCGGGAACGGTGGCGGGGGGAGCGGCCGCTCGACCACCGGTTCGTCCTCCGCCCGCCCTCGGCAGACCCCGGGAGGGTGCTCGGCTACGGGGTCGTGCTCCGCCACGCCGAGATGCCGGAGGACCAGGCGGTGGTCTGGGTGGCCATCGACCCGGACCGGCAGCGCGACGGGCTGGGCCGGCGGCTCTGGTCCGAGCTCCTCCCCGTCGCGCGGTCCGCCGGCGCCGAGCGTCTGCTGAGCAGGGTCCGCGACGACGACGAGGAGAGCCTGGCGTGGGCCGTCCGGCGCGGCTTCACGGTCGCCCGCCACAACGTCCAGCTCGAGCTCGCCGTGGACGACTTCCCGGACGCCCGCACGGAGGCGCTCCTGCGGGCGGCCGCGGACGCCGAGATCCGCTGCGTGACGCTGGCCGAGCTCGGCGACGACCTGGCGACGCGCAAGGAGATCCACCACCTGGAGACCGTGCTGGCCCGGGACATCCCCGGATCCCCGCAGATCCCTCCGTTCGAGGTCTATCAGGCGCGATACCTTTCGAGCCAGCGCTACCGGGCGGACGGGGTCCTCCTGGCGGTCCACGGCGATCGGATCATCGGGCTGACCCGGCTGAGCCTCTGCCCGAGCGGCGAGCGCATGATGCACGAGATCACCGGGGTCCTCCCGGAGTACCGGGGTCGCGGCCTCGCCCGGACCTTGAAAGCCCTGGCGGTGCGGTGCGCCAGGAACCACGGCGCCTCGATCCTCGAGACGACGAACGACAGCGAGAACGTCCCCATCCTGTCGCTCAACGAGGGGTTCGGCTTCCGCCGGGCTCCCGGCTCGTACGTGCTGCGGCGAGAGCCGCGGAGCGACGGCGCTCAGTAGATCGGCCAGGTCCCCGGGGTCGCCAGCTCCACCGCGTGGCCGTCCGGATCCCTGAAGTAGAGGCTCCTCCCGCCCAGCTCCCACTCGACGACGCTCTCGATCGGCACGTCCCGGTGCTCGAGCCAGGTCCGCCAGGCCTCGAAATCGGAGGTGGGAATGGAAAAGGCCAGGTGGAGCCGCCCGTCCCCGTCGTGGGGGGGGACGACGCCGCCGGACAACCTCCGGGGCCGCGTGGAGCCCCCCTTCTTGCAGAGCAGGAGGACGTGGCGCCCGGCCACGCTCAGGGGCCGGATGTTGCGCCCCGGCCTCATGACCTCCATGCCGAGGATCTCGCAGTAGAAGTCGCTCGCCCGGTCGAGGTCGTCCACGTAGAGGGCCGTCTCGAGAACACCGCCGACCGCGGGTCGTGGGGGGGTTCCAGGGTTTGCGCCGGGGTTTCCGGACATGGCACGGGCTCCAGGCAAAGGCTCCAGGAGAGCGTTCGCCGAACGGCGAAAGGGTATCACGCCGGGGGCGCGTCGCCGGGCGGCTCGCCGAGGTCGGACCGAGGTCGGACCGGGATCGGACCAGGATCGGGTCGGCATCGGACCGGGCGTTGTCGGGGAGCGGGGGGTTCGGATACATTGAACGTCCCGATGACCTGCCGAAGACCCTCCGACGCCGTCTCCCGACACGCCGTCCGCGCCCCCCGGACGAGCTCGCCGCCCCGGATCCTCCTCCTGCTCGCGCTCCTCCTGTGCGCCCCCGCCGCCGCGGAGGCCGCCGGCCCCCAGAGCCCCGACCGGGCTCTCGATCGGGCGGGGGAGCTGATCGAGGCCGAGCGGCCGCAGGAGGCGATCACCCTGCTGGAGCCGCTGCCGAAGGAGCGGA
>JASFUJ010000658.1:0-3114 GCA_050050355.1 Acidobacteriota bacterium | reverse complement strand
CCTCGCCTTCGGCATGCCGGTCGGCGGCGACATCGAATACACCGACGAAGTCACCCTCGGACGGTCGATCGCCGGCCGTCGCGAGCTCTGAGGCGGCCGTGCCCGACGGTCCCTTCCCCCGGCTCGAGCGGGGCGACCTGCCGCCCCGGATCGTCGTCCCCCCGCCCGGCCCCCGGTCGGCGGAGCTCTCCCGCCGGCTCGCGGCCACCGAAGCGCCCGGGATCAACACCCTCGGTGCCTCTGCCGGAGCCGAGCCCCCCACCGCCGTGCTCGTCTGGGAGGAAGCCCTCGGCGCCAACGTCCTCGACGTGGACGGCAACCGTTTCCTCGACCTCACCGCGGGCTTCGGCGTCGCCGCCGTCGGCCACCGTCACCCCCGGGTGGTCCGGGCCGCGGCCGACCAGGCCGGCCGCCTCCTGCACGGTCTCGGAGACGTGGCCGCCCACCCGACCCGGGTCGAGCTCGCCGGACGCCTCTGCCGTCTCGCGCCGGTCCGAGGCGCCCCCGACGACGTCCGCGTCCACTTCGCGGTCTCCGGAGCCGACGCCGTCGAGATCGCCCTCAAGACCGCGCTCCTCGCCACCGGCCGCCCGGGGGTGGTCGCGTTCCAGCCCTCCTATCACGGCGTGACCCTCGGGGCGCTGGCCGCCACCTCCCGCCCCGCCTTCCGGAGCCCGTTCGCGCCCCACCTCCACCCCCACGTTCACCGCCTCCCGTACGCCGCCCCGGTGGACCGGCTCACCGCCCTCGCCGCCGAGACGCCCCTTGCCGCCGTTCTGCTGGAGCCGGTGGTCGGCAGGGAAGGGGTGATCCCGCCGCCCTCCGGCTGGCTCCCCGACCTCGCCGCCGCCTGCACCGACCACGGCATCCTGCTCGTCGCGGACGAGATCTTCACCGGCTTCGGCCGCACCGGCGACCTCTTCGCCGTCGACCACGAGCGTGTCCGGCCCGACCTCCTCTGCTGCGGCAAGGCCCTCGGCGGAGGCCTGCCGATCGCGGCGACCGTGGGCCGGGCCGACCTCATGGACGCCTGGGCACCCCGCGCCGGCGGCGTGGAAGCGCTTCACACCGCCACCCACCTGGCCAATCCGCCGGCCTGCGCCGCCGCCCTCGCCGTCCTCGAGCTCCTCCGCGAGCTCGACCTCCCGGGGCGGGCCCGCCGGCTCGGCGAGCGCGTGGCCGCCCGTCTCCATCCCTGGCCGGACCGCTTCGCCGCCGTGCGCGAGGTCCGCGGCCGCGGCCTCCTCTGGGGAGTCGAATTCACCTCGGCCGCCGACGCCAAGCGGATCGCCGTCGGGCTCATGGACCGCGGCGTCCTCGCCCTCGCGGGCGGTCCCGACGGCAACGTCCTCCAGGTGGTGCCCCCGCTGACGATCACCGAGGAGCAGCTCGACCTGGCCCTGGACCTGCTCGAGGGCGCTCTCTCCGGAGCCTGACGCGCCTCCCGACCCCGTACAATCGGTCCGATGCCCGACACCCCCCCCTTCAAGCTCGCCTGCATCGGCACCCACGGGGTCGGCAAGACGACCCTCTGCTACGGGGTCGCCGCCCGCCTCAAGGCCCGCGACGTCCCCGTCGAGGTGGTTCACGAGGTCGCCCGCCGCTGCCCCCTGCCGATCAACGAGCAGACCACCACCGCCTCCCAGTCCTGGATCCTCCACACCCAGGTCGCCGAGGAGATCCTGGCCTCCGCCCGCTACCCCGTCGTCCTCTGCGACCGCAGCGCCCTCGACAACTACGTCTATCTCCTCCTCGCCGCCGGCCCCCAGCCGACTCTCGACGCCCTCCTCGGTCCCTGGATGAAGACCTACGACCTCCTGGTCCACGTCCCGATCGTCGACCAGCCCAACCCCGACGGCATCCGCGCCCTCGACCCCGCGTTCCAGCGCGCCGTCGACGTCCGCCTGGACCAGGAGCTGGCCCGCCGCGACCTCCCCGTCCTCCGCCTCGACCCGGACGAGCGCCGATTCTGGATCGACCGGGTCCTGGCGGCCGTCGACGAGCACATCCGCCCGGCGCAGCTCGAGCTGTTGTGAGCCCCGACCCGGCCCGCGGTCGGGGGCGCGCGGTGACCCGTGGGTCGCTCCGAGGGCCCCCGGCCGCAGGTGCCAGCGGCAGCGGGCCCGGCGGGAACGATTGCGGGGCAGGGTCGCTCGCCCGCGAGGCGCTGCCAGGCGGAGCCACCCGGCGGCAGCTCTTGCGGGCGGAGCCGTGCCGGAGGCCGGGGGACCTCGGAGCGATCCCGGCAGACCCCCGGGCAGAGGGGCGTCGGGCACCCTCGGCCGTCCGCAGCCCGTTCCGCCCTTGAACCATCGATTCTTCGGTATACACTTGCCCCGCCGTGAGCCTCGCCGAAACCCTCCGCCGCTGGGACACCTTCTCCCACTTCCGACCCGACCAGCTCGAGACCCTGGCCGGCTGCCTCGCCCGCACCCGGTACCCGGAAGGCGTCGCCGTCCTGCAGCAAGGCGATGCGACCTTCGACGCCTATCTGATCGCGGAGGGCACCGTCACCATCCGCCGCAACACCCCCTACGGCCACTACACCCTCGCCCGGCTCGATCCCGGGAGCCTGTTCGGCGAGACCGCCTTCGTCGACCGGGAGACCCGTTCCGGCGACGCCTACACCGACGCGCCCACGGAGCTCGTCGGCTTCAACCCCGTCACCCTCCGCCCCCTCCTCGACCAGGACCCCCACCTGGCCCTCGCCCTCTACTGGACCTTCTGGAAGAGCCTCTCCGAGAAGCTCCGCCGGACCAACGAACGCCTCGAGCAGTTCTTCTCCGAAGGCGGCACGCCCCAGGGGGCGGCCCCGACCTCCACCGGTGCCGAGACCGAGGCGCAGTTCCGGGTCGACATGGCCTCCAAGCGCAAGCTCTTCGAAGAGCAGCGCCTGTCCACGCTCGAGATCAACTTCCTCACGTCGCTGTCCCAGGAGCGGAAGCTCGGCCCCGGAGAGGTCCTGTTCCACGAAGGGGACGCAGGCGACACCATGTACGTGGTCCTCGAAGGCCAGATCATGATCTCGAAGAACATCCCCGGGGCCGGGGACGAGGCCCTGGCGTTCCTGGAGCGCGGCGACTACTTCGGCGAGATGGCGCTGATCGACAACAA
>JASFUJ010000657.1:0-3115 GCA_050050355.1 Acidobacteriota bacterium | reverse complement strand
TCCGGGGTGCGTTTGGTGTAGGGGCGGGGCTTGTCCCCGCCCATCCGGTCAACCGCCGGGGCTTGTCCCCGTCCATCCGGTCAACCGCCGGGGCTCGTCCCCGCCCGCGCCCCGTCCGCTCGACACGCCACCGTTCGTCGTGGCCGCCGCCGCGCCCGGACCCTCCGGGGTGCGTTCGGTGTAGGGGCGGGGCTCGTCCCCGCCCGCCACCCGTCCTACTCCACCCGTTCCGCCTTCATCTCCCGCCCCCCCTGGTACAGGGTCACCGCGTCCGCCGGGCCGTCCTCCGCACCGTGAAACTCGATCACCGCGTCCACCACCTTCAGGAAGAACCGGGTCTCGGACTCGGGGAAGACCTCGAACCGGGGCTGGCCGGTGAGCTGGGCGTACAACCGGTTCCCCTCCCGGGTGATCGTCATCACCGCCCCGGGGGCGAGCTCGTAGCGGCCCACGTAGCGCTCCAGCAACGCGTCGAGACGCTCCGATTCGATCTCGGCCTCGCGCCGGGGCTCCGGCAGCGGCCGGTCGGTCCGGGTGGCGTGCTCTTCGGGGCCGAAGCCGGGGGCCATCCACATACCGGTCACCCGGCCGTCCTCGCCCCGCTCGAAGCGGGCCGTCGTCAGACTGTCCGGGTAGAAGATGCGGTCCTCCTCGGAGAACCGCACCCGGTTCTTCGCGCCTCCGGTGCGCTGGGTGAAGAGCCGGTCGCCCTCCCGGGTCACCACGCGGGTCTGCTCGTCGTCGCCGCCGGTGCCGTCGATGGTGTAGACGCCCACGTACTCGTCCAGCACCTCGGGCGGCAACTCCACGGACGGGCGCTCGTCGAGCGGCACGCCCAGCGTCTCGGTGGCCGCCCGGAGCGCCAGCTCGCCCGGGGCCGGGCGGGCGGCCATGGTGTTGGCCAGCACGGTGACGAAGATCTCCTCCTCCGGGATCCAGAGGATCGAGGTCAGGAACCCGTTGATGCCGCCGCCGTGCTGGAGGACCGACCGGCCCTGGTACTCCGCGACGCCCAGGCCGTAGCCGTAGCCGGTGGAGCGGCCGTCGGCCAGGGTGGCGGGGGTCCAGAGGAGCTCCCGCAGGTCGTCCGGCAGCAGGCGCTCGCCCCGGAGCGCCTTCACCCACAGCGACAGGTCGTCCACCGTGGAGAGCAGCGAGCCGGCGGAGTAGGGCTGGGTCATCGAGAGGTAGGCGGCGTTCTCCAGGCCGTCGCCGGCCCCCTGGTAGCCCTCGACCCGCCCCGGGACGACCTCGCTCACCCGGCCGTAGCGGCTGCGGTGCATGCCGAGGGGAGCGAAGATCCGGGTCTCCACGAAGTCCTCGTAGCTCGTGCCGGAGGCGGCCTCGATCACCGCCCCGAGGAGGAAGTATCCGGAGTTGGAGTATGCCCAGTCGGTGCCGGGCTCGAAGTCGAGGGGCTCGTCCCGGAAACGGTCGATCATCTCCTCGACGGTCACGTCCTCGCGCATCCCGTCGGCGTAGCTCTCCATGGAGGTGTAGCTGGGCACGCCGGCGGTGTGGGTGAGGAGCTGGTGGAGGGTGACCCGCGCCGCGGGGCCCTCGTAGTCCGGCAGGGCCTCGCCGAGCGGCATGTCGAGGGCGAGCTTCCCTTCGTCGACCAGGAGGAGGACGGCCGCCGCCGTGAGCTGCTTGGTGATGGAGCCGAGGCGGAAGACCATGTCGGGGGCGATCGGCACGCCCAGCTCCACGTCGGCCAGGCCGTAGCCCTTGCGCAGGACGATCTGGTCGCCCCGCTCGATCAGGACCGCGGCGCCCGGGCCGTCGGACGGGTAGGTCTCGGTGAACAGGGTGTCGAGCCGGGTGGCGAGGTCGGCGGACGCCGGAGCGGTCTGTGCCGGTGCCGGGGCGGCCGCGAGCAGGGTGGTGGTCAGGAGCAGGAGCGCGCTCGTGGCGACGCCCGAGCGCAGCTTCGAGCCGAAACCGGCGTGGATCGTCGTACCTTGGTGGGAGTGCATGGAGCGTTCCTTCCGGAGATGAGGGTTCGTCGTCGTCGGGGGGCGGCGCGGTGCCGGGACCGTCCGCCCCGCATGCGTCTTCCGGTCCGATACGGATCTCCGGCCGTCATGTTCCGGGCCGGTTCCGGATCGGCTCCGGGCACTTCGCAGACGGCCGGCCCCCGGATACACTCCGCGGCATGAGCGCGCCGCGAGAGGACGTCGTCTGCGTGATCCCCGCGTACCAGTGCGTCGCCACCGTCGGCGAGGTGGTCGAGGGGGTGCGGGAGCACCTGGACCGGGTCGTGGTGGTGGACGACGGCTCGACGGACGGCACGGGGGAGGGCGCCCGCGCCGCGGGGGCGGAGGTGATCCGGCATGCGCGCAATCGGGGCAAGGGGGCGGCGCTCCGGACCGGGTTCGGGCGGCTGTTCGCGGAGCGTGCCTCGGGGACGGCGCCCGGTCTGGAGGCCATCGCCATGGTCGACGGGGACGGTCAGCACGACCCGGACGATCTGCCGAACCTGCTGGGCGCCTGGGACAGCGGGGAGTGGGACCTGATCGTCGGCGGCCGGCTGAAGGACCGGGAGGCGATCCCGCCGCACCGGTACTGGACCAACACCATCGGCACGAAGCTGCTGTCGATCGTGACCGGCGTCGCGCTGGAGGACAGCCAGTCGGGGTACCGGCTGGTGGAGGCGGGGCTGCTGGAGCGGATGGACCTGCGGTCGAACGGCTACGCCATCGAGTCCGAGATGCTGATCAAGGCGGCCCGGCGCGGCGCGCGGATCGGGCAGGTGAAGATCCGCACCATCTACCACGACCGGGTCCCCAGCTTCTACCGCCCTGTCCGGGACACCACGGCGATCACCCTGGCGTCGATCTACCACCGGTTGACGGACCGGGGGTGAGGGGGTACGTCGTCGCCTGCGCGTCCGCCGGCGCCCCGCGGCCGGGGCCCCGCCCCGCCCCACGCACCACCGCCCGACGGCGTGTTGGGAGCTGGGGGGTCGCGTTCGTTCGGAGCTCGCCGGGAGGGGCTCGGGGGGCTCGCGGCCTCCGGCACGGCTCCGCCTCGGTGGACTGCCGCCGGGCGGCTCCGCCTGGCAGCGCCGTCGCGGACGGGGCGGGCGTACCCTGCGGACGGGCCTGCCAGGTCC
>JASFUJ010000656.1:0-3117 GCA_050050355.1 Acidobacteriota bacterium | reverse complement strand
CCTGGCCGACCCGGCGGGCGCCGCGGAGGTGGCCGGGGCGGTGGAGGCGCTGCGCGCCCCGGTCTACCTGGCGGGCATGGCCCGCGGCCTCCTGGGCCGGGGCCATCCGCTCCAGCTCCGGCACCGGCGGACCGCGGCGCTCAAGGAGGCGGACCTGGTGATCCTGGCCGGCTTCCCGATCGACTTCCGGCTCGACTACGGGCGCAAGATCCACCGCAAGGCCACGCTGGTGGCGGCGGGCCGGGACCAGGAGGCGCTGACGCGCAACCGCACCCCGGACCTGCTGGTGGGCGGCGACCCGGGGCTCTTCCTGCGGCGGCTGGCCGAGCGGGTGGCCGAGGGCGCCGGGGAGGCCGGCCGGGAGCTCCCGGACCGGTCGGGCTGGCTGGAGACCCTGACGGCCCGGGACGCCGAGCGCAACGCCGAGATCGCCGAGACCGCGGCGGCCGAGGCGCCGCCGGTCAACCCGCTGGCGCTCCTCTCCGAGATCGAGCGCATCCTGCCCGACGACTCGATCCTGGTGGCCGACGGCGGCGACTTCGTGGCGTCGGCCTCCTACATCGTCAGCCCCCGGGGCCCGTTGCGCTGGCTCGACCCGGGCCCCTTCGGCACCCTCGGCGTGGGCGGCGGTTTCGCCCTCGGCGCCAAGCTCTGCCGGCCCCGGAGCGAGGTCTGGCTGCTCTACGGCGACGGCTCCGCCGCGTACAGCCTGGCGGAGATCGACACCTTCCTGCGCCACGGCCTGCCGGTGATCGCGGTGGTCGGCAACGACGCCGGCTGGACCCAGATCGCCCGCGAGCAGGTGGACGTCCTGGGGGACGACGTGGCCGTCACGCTGCGCCGGACGGCCTACCACCTGGTGGCGGAGGGCTACGGCGGCAAGGGGTTCGAGATCACGAGGCCGGACGAGATCCGCCCGGTTCTCGAGGCCGCCCGCCGGGCCCACGCCGAGGGCCATCCGGTGGTGGTGAACGCCCAGATCGGCACGACGGAGTTCCGCAAGGGGTCGATCTCGATGTGACCGGCCGGGGGGCGGCCCGCCCGGCTCAGGCGGGGGTCGCCGTCCGTCCGGCGATCTCCTGGCGGCCCTCCGTCTCCCACAGCCTCACCAGCCCCTCCGCGATCTGGACCGCGTTCAACGCCGCCCCCTTGCGCAGGTTGTCCGCCACGCACCAGAAGGCCAGGCCGTTCGCCACCGTCGGGTCCTTGCGGATCCGGCCCACGTAGACCGGGTCCGTCCCCTCGGCGTCCACCGCGGTCGGATAGGCCAGAGCCTCCGGGTCGTCGATCACCTCGAGCCCGTCCATCGCCGCCAGCACCCGGCGCGCCTCGTCCGGCTCCACCGGCCGCTCGGTCTCGATCCAGGCCGCCTCGCTGTGGCCGCCCATCACCGGGATTCGCACGCAGGTGGCGTGGAGCTCCACCGGGATCTCGAGGATCTTCGGCGTCTCCACCCGCATCTTCCACTCCTCCTTGGTGTCGCCGCCGTCCAGGAACACGTCGATGTGGGGCAGGGCGTTGAACGCGATCTGGCGCGGAAACTCCCGGTGCTCGAAGCCGCCGGGCTCGCCGCCGTCGCCCAGGTACCGGGTCTCGTCCAGCAGCTCCTGCACCGCGCTCTGCCCGGCGCCGGACACACTCTGGTAGGTGGCCACGCGCACGGTCTTCAGGCCGAACGCCTCGTGCAGCGGCTTCAGCGCCATCACGAGCTGGATCGTCGAGCAGTTGGGGTTGGCGATGATCCCCCGGTTGGTGTAATCGGCGATCCGGTGGGGGTTGCACTCCGGGACCACCAGGGGGACGTCCTCCTCCATGCGGTAGGCGGAGGTGTTGTCGATCGACACCGCCCCGCGCGCCGCCGCCTCCGGCAGCAGCTCCTTGCTCACCGAGCCGCCCGCGCTCGACAGCACGACGTCGATCCCGTCGAACGCGTCCGGCTCGGCCAGGCGGATCTCCACCTCCTCGCCGCGGAAGGGGAGCGTGCCCCCGGCGCTCCGCTCCGAGGCCAGGGGGACCATCTCGTCCACCGGGAACGAGCGCTCGTCCAGGATGCTCATCAGGGTGCGGCCCACGAGGCCCGTGGCGCCGAGCACCGCGACGCGATAGCTCATGTCGTCTCCTTGTCGTCCGTCTGCTGCAGTGTCTCGTCTGGTGCGATCCGGACCGCGGGCCGGTTGACGGCCGGCGGTCCGGCTGTTATTTTCTGCCCGAAATTTTATGGGACGAAATTTTTGAACGCAAATCGTGTTCTGGCCCAGCGAAGGAGGCGATGGCACTTGACGACCTTGGAGAGGGAGGCGACGGACCGGCCGGCGACGGCGGCCACCGACCAGGATTCCTGGGAATCCGACTCCGTGGACCGGAGCATCGTCCGGTCCCTGCGCCGGATCATCCGGGCGGTCGGCCTGTACAGCCGGGAGCTCCTGCGCCGCCGCAACCTGACCGCGCCCCAGCTCGCGACCCTGCGCCAGCTCCGGCGCAAGGGGCCGCTGAGCGCCGGCGAGCTGGCCCGGGGGATCTCGGTGAGCCAGGCCACGGTGACCGGCATCGTCGACCGGCTGGAGCACCGCGGCATGGTGACCCGGGCGCGGGATCCCGAAGACCGCCGCCGGGTGGTGATCGACCTCACCGACGCCGCGCGCGAGGTGGTGGCCACGTCGCCGCCGCCGCTCCACGAGCGCTTCATGCTGCGCCTGGCCGAGCTGGCGCCGTCGGAGCGCGAGGAGATCGACCGTGTGCTCTGCCTGATCGTCGAGATGATGGAGGCCGAGACGGTCGAGGCGGCGCCGGTCCTGGCGGCCGAGCCGAGCCTGCACGAGGTGCCGGACGAGGAGACCCGATCCGAGGAGGACCGATGAGCTCAGAGACCCCCCCCGCAGTCACGATCCGCGCCGCCACCCCGGAAGACGGCGGGGCGATCTGGCGGCTGGTGAAGGACTCCCGGGTGCTGGACGTCAACTCGTCGTACGCCTACCTGCTGTGGTGCAAGCACTTCGGCCACACCAGCGTGGTCGCCGAGCTGGACGGCGAGCCGGCCGGCTTCGTGACCGGCTTCCGGCCGCCCGAGCACCCGGAGGTGATCTTCGTCTGGCAGGTGGCGGTGGCCGCCGCCGCCCG
>JASFUJ010000655.1:0-3120 GCA_050050355.1 Acidobacteriota bacterium | reverse complement strand
GGGCCAGGTACTCCAGGTTCACCTGGTGCACGATGCCGGTGGCCGGCGGCACCACCTTGAAGTTGTCGAACGCCTTCTGGCCCCAGCGCAGGAAGGCGTAGCGCTCCTCGTTGCGCTCGTAGTCGCGTTCGGCGTTGATCAGGAACGCGGCCTCGGAGCCGAACTCGTCCACCTGGACCGAGTGGTCGATCACCAGCTCGGCCGGCTGCAGCGGATTGATCGCGTCCGCCTTTCCGCCCATGGCGACCATGGCGTCGCGCATGGCGGCCAGGTCGACCACCGCCGGCACGCCGGTGAAGTCCTGGAGCAGGACCCGGGCGGGCATGAAGGCGATCTCCTGGGACGGCTTCGCCTCGGGCCGCCAGCCGGCCAGCCCTTCGACGTCGTCCGGGGTGACCGATTCGTCGTCCTGCCGCCGCAGGAGGTTCTCGAGCAGGATCTTGAGGCTGTAGGGCAGCCGGGCGATGGAGAAACCCCGGGTCTCGAGGGCCTCGAGGCGGGCGATCCGATAGCTCTCGCCACCCACCGTGAAGGTGTCGTGGCTGGAAAAGGTGTCACTCATGGCTGACTCGCTTCCAAGGAATCCGTTCGGGGGTACGCCTGTACGAGTGAGGCGGTTTGCCGGACGGAGGGGCGACCGGCACCGCATCCCTACCATAGCAGGTCCACGGAGCCGGCGAAGGCCCCCTTCGAGCCGTCGGGACCCGCGGCCGGAGACCGCGGGGGTGTATGATCGACGCGCAGTGTCCGGACCCGAACCCCCCATCCCCACCGGCTCCCAGCAGTCCGAGCTGCGCGCGCCGGCCCTGCTGATCGCCATGCCGCAGGTGCTCGACCCGTTCTTCCACAAGAGCGTGGTGCTGCTGATCCACCAGGACGAGGAGGGCAGCTTCGGGGTGATCGTCAACCGCCGCACGGACGCCCGGCTGTCGGAGATCCTCGACGGGCTGGAGATCGCCTGGCGGGGCGACGAGGACGCCCGGGCGTTCTTCGGCGGGCCGGTGCAGCCCCAGCTCGGCACCGTCCTCTTCCCCGTCGGGTCCGGCGAGGCCGAGGGCGCCGGCGACGCGACGGATCCGACCCTGGGCCTGCTGGACGCCGCCGCCGAGTGCGCCCCGGGCGTGGCGCTCACCCACCACGTGGCCGACCTGGGGAAGCTGGCCGCCGAGCCGCTCCCCGACCTGCGCCTGTTCCTCGGCTACGCCGGCTGGGGTGCGGGGCAGCTCGTGGAGGAGATCCTGCGCGACGACTGGCTGCTGGCGCCGGTGCGCCGGGACCTGGTGTTCTCGGCCGACCCGGGAGGGGTGTGGGAGGAGGCGCTGCGGTCGGTGGGGGTGGATCCGGCCAGCCTGCCGTCCTGGAGCACCCGGTCGGAGGACGAGGAGGGGGAAGCGAACTGAGTCGTCCCCGAGGGGAGGCAGGGGGCGCCGCCCGGCGCCCCTCGGTGAAGCCCTGATCGGCTGGAGGCGGAGCTTCACCAGGAGCCTGCTAACATCCGCGCCGAATCATGACCGACCGAACGAAGACCGCCCTCGTCACCGGTGCCAGCGCCGGCATCGGAGCCGCCACCGCCGAGGCCCTCGCCCGCGAAGGGTTCCAGCTCATCCTCGGCGCCCGCCGCGTGGAGCGGCTGGAGCGCCTGGCCGACAGCCTGGGGGCCCGGTTCCACGCGCTCGACGTCACCGATCCGGCGAGCGTGCGCAAGTTCGTCGCCCGGATCGACCGCCTGGATCTTCTGGTCAACAACGCCGGAGCCGCCTTCGGCAAGGATTCGATCGAACGGGCGGTCGAGGAGCGCTGGCGGGCGATGTTCGAGCTCAACGTGATGGGCGTGCTCCGCATGACCCGTTCGCTGCTGCCGGCGCTCCGCGCCTCGGGGAACGGTCACGTGATCAACGTCGGCTCGATCGCCGGCTTCGAGGTCTACCCCGGCGGCGCCGGCTACACCGCGTCGAAGCACGCGGTGCGGGCACTCACCAAGACCCTGCGCCTCGAGCTGCTGGGCGAGCCGATCCGGGTGACCGAGGTCGCCCCGGGCCTGGCGGATACCGAGTTCTCCCCCGTCCGGTTCTCGGGTGACCGGGAGAAGGCGCGCGAGGTGTACCGCGGGATGACCCCCCTCACCGGGGCGGACGTGGCCGAGTGCATCGTCTTCGCCGCCACCCGGCCGTCCCACGTGAACATCGACCGGATCGTGGTCCAGCCGCGGGACCAGGCGACGTCGACGGACGTCCACCGGCGCCCCTCTTGAACAGCCGTCCGGCGGGTGCAGAGGCCATGGGCTCGGGTGAGGAGCGGCTGGTGAGGCGTCGGCACGCCGGGGGTCTGCTCACCGCCGTGCTCCTCGTGCTGGTGGCCGCCGCCTGCGGCCCGCCGCGGCCGCTCACCCCGGAGGTGAGCTACGACTACTTCTGCGCCCGGTGCCACGGCGACGACGGCACCGGGGACCCGGACGCGGTGAAGCTCAACCCGAAGCTCGACCTGCTGCGCGCGGAGATGGTCCGGGAGGGGGACCGGGAGCTGGTGCGGGAACGGATCGTGGAGGGGAAGGGGTCGATGCCCGGGTTCCGCGACAAGCTCGAGCCCCACGAGGTCGAGGAGTTGGTGACGTACACGCTGGAGCGGTTCGGCCGGGGCGGGGCGGGCGGTGCGGAGGGCTCGGGGGAGTAGGGCGGGGCCCTCGGCCCGTTCGGCCGGGGCGGAGCCCGGCCGCTTCGACCGGATGTTCGCCGGGGCAGACCATCTGAAGCGGCCGGCTTCAGCCGGCCGGGGCGGGAGAGGGGGTCAATCCGCCATAATCGACCGGCCATGGACCCCAAGCGATTCAAAGAGGCCTACGACCGGCTCGAGTACCTGGACGAGTCGATGACCTACAAGATCCGCCGCCACGGCCGCACGCGGCTCCACTCCCCGAGCCCGGACGAGATCGACGACGCGGTCAAGGTGCTGGGGGACTACACCACGGAGCTGAAGGACATCGTGCGGGAGCTGTTCCTGGCGATCGGCTCGAAGCCGAAGAAGGAGTGAGCCGGCGACGGCCGGTCACCCGACCCCGGTGGAGCCGAACCCGCCGGCGTCCCGCTCGCTCTCGCCGAGCTCGTCGCTCTCTTCCCACTCGAC
>JASFUJ010000654.1:0-3120 GCA_050050355.1 Acidobacteriota bacterium | reverse complement strand
ACCGTCGACCACGACGACTTTGAGACCTACCGCATCCCCGGCGGCCGAAGCTTCCGCGTCGTCCCCGACCGCCTCTGACAGGGCACCGGTTCGCGAGGCGGGAGAACGCCTTTCGCCGCTCCCCTCGTCGTCAAGGTCGAGCACGACCCGCTCCGCTAGGCGCTCGAGGGCCAGCTCGATCACCGCCAGCTCCCCGACCTGCGGGCTGGAAGAATCCAGGGAAGAGGAAGCCGGGCGAAGCCACAGCTCGGTCGCCCGTTCGATCCGTGCCGTCGCCAGGTCGTCCCCAGCGCGGATGTCCGACAGCACGATCTCCGGAACGAGAATTCGTTCAGCGGAGCCTTGGAGGTGGAGTTGCCCCGGTCCCGTGGATGCTTCATCCTCTTGGGAAAGGAGAAAGGAGTCCACGATGCCGAAGAGCCGTCCTCCGTATCCGCGGGAGTTTCGGCGGCAGATGGTGGAGCTGGTCCAGGCAGGCCGGACGCCCGAGGAGTTGTCGCGGGAGCTCGAGCCCACGGCGCAGACGATTCGGAACTGGGTGGCCCAGGTCGAGCGGGATGAAGGGCGATGAGCCGGCGGAAGGATGGGAGGCGTCCGGGGACGAGCCTCGGCCCTACGCCGGCTGCGCCGGTGGATCCGCCGTACCACTGTGCGCTGGCGGCCGGGATGCGGTCGCAGACCGATGAGGTGGCGGAGGCTCCGGTGGAGCCGAGGCCCGGGACCGGGAGCTGGTGATCCGGGAGCGGCCACGAGCTGGCAGGCGGTCCGCTCTGGTCGTCTCGGATGAGCGCCGGGGGTGGGGCTCATGGGACGGCTTCGGTTCGGCCGGAGCGCTGGACTTCGCGGTCGTGCGACCGAATCGGCTCGGTGCCCTCGCTCAGGATGTCCAGGTATGCGATGTAGACGTAGACACGCGCTCGCCGGCGCCCGCTCAACTGCCGTACGATCCCGAGATCGACGAGGTTCTCGAGGGCGCTCGTGATGGTGGGGCGCGAGAGGCTCAAATGGCGGGCGGCATGGGAGGTTGTGAGAACGGGCCATTGCTGCATCAGCTCGTGCACTCGAAGAGCCGAGCCGGCGCGGCGGCCGAGGCTCTCGATCCGCCGACGGTCCTCGGCGAAGAGGCCGAGGACTCTGCGGGCCGTCTGGGACGCCCCTTCGGCCGTCTCCACCACACCCGCGAGAAAGAAGTCGATCCACGCCTCCCAGTCCCCGGCCTGACGGCAACGCTGCAGCAGCTCGTAGTAGCGCTGACGGTTGAGCTTGAAGTAGAGGCTCAGGTAGAGGAGCGGCTCGGTCAGCGCGTCGACGTCGCAGAGGAGGAGCGTGATCAGGAGCCGGCCGACCCGGCCGTTGCCGTCGAGGAACGGATGGATCGTCTCGAACTGGACGTGCGCGAGGGCGGCCTTGAGGAGCACGGGAGTGCGCGCCGGCATGTCGTGGAGGAACCGCTCGAGGTCGGCCATCAGGTCCGGGATCCGATCGGCCGGCGGCGGGACGAAGACCGCGTCCCACGGGTGGGCTCCACCGATCCAGTTCTGGGTCTTCCGGAGCTCCCCCGGAGCCTGGTCACTGCCGCGCCCGGAGGACAGGAGCACACCGTGGATCTCGCGGATCAAGCGGGAGGAGATGGGAAAGCCCTCGCGGATCCTGCCGAGACCGTGGTTCAGTGCCTTGACGTACTGGGAGACCTCCTCGACGTCATCGATCGGGACACCGGGCAGGGCCTCGGTCTCGTAGAGCAGCAGGTCGGACAGGGACGACTGGGTCCCTTCGATCTGGGAGGAGAGGACCGCCTCCTTGCGCACGTACTGGTAGAGGAAGTGGTGTTGCTCGGGCAGGATCGAGAAGACGCCGTCGAGACGGCCCAGGCCGCGGTTGGCCCTGCCCAGCAGCTCGCTCCGCTCCGCGGTCAGCTCGACGGGCGGGGTCGGCGGAAGCCGCTTCGGGACGAACGCGTCGAAGGGCCGGGCCATCGTCGTCTGGCGTACCGTCTCGCCCTGGGGTCCTCGTTCCATTCGGTCTGCTCGATGAAAACGACTTTCGTTCGCAGGTGCCCGATGAAAATTTCGGGCGGAATTTTTCATAGCATGCCACGAAAGCGGGCTTCGGAGCAATGGAAGGGTGATCGGACGGGGATTCTGTGTAAATTTTGGGTCGAAATTTACGCGGAACGGCGGGAAGCGTCAATGACTTTCATCGGGTCGGCGGTCGGCCCATGCAGATTGAACATCGGATGTTCGGGAGATGGTCCGGAGCTGGTGGCACCTGGCCCGCCGCACCATGGGCGTCGCCCCGGTGGCGGTGCTCGAGGCGGAGCAGGTCAGCGCCCCCTCGGCCAGGGTGGGGATCTCGAGCACGCTCGGCGGCAGGGCGGTCACCGCGGTGAAGCACGGGGCGAGCCCGTCGCAGGCTCCGCCACCACCGATGTAGGCGGTATCCGCGGCGGCGGTCAGGCTGTTGAGCCGGTCCGACGGCATCGCGCCGTAGTAGAAGGTGGAAGGGCAGGCGGCCTTGTGGCCGCGGACGTCGACGTTGACCACGTTGCTGTAGGCGCCGTCACCTGGAGGACCAGGGAGGCCGCGGAGATCCACTCTCCCTGGCCCACCGGCAGGTTCTCGAAGCGGAGGCCCGAGTGGATCTTCGTGCCGCTGGAGCAGTTGCCGAGGTAGACCTCGTTGTACCCGTTGGACTCGTTGCAGACGACCGGCTCCCGGCCGGCATCCTCGCTGGGGGAAGCGACCATCAGGTTGGACAGGCCGGTGCCGAAGTAGTGGTTCTCGAACCCGTTCACCGCGGAGTGCGCGCGCAGGTCCGGCAGGTCCGGGACCCCGAAGAGCTTGTACCGCCCTTCGACGGTCACGGCATCGGCGAGCGGCTCGACCGCGTCCGGATCGGCCTCGGCGCCGTCGTCGCAACGGTCGTTGCTGAACGCTTCGATGTGAATGTGGGAGTAGCCGCCGTTGTCGGCGATTCCACCGGTCGTGGGCTCATCCACGTACCCGAGCAGGTCGAGGGCTTCCACGTGCCCGTCGGCGACGACCGATTGCGGATCCATGTGGCCGATGAGCAGGCTGCCTCCCCGATCCAGGTCCAGCCAGACGAGGTCCTGGGCCCCAC
>JASFUJ010000653.1:0-3124 GCA_050050355.1 Acidobacteriota bacterium | reverse complement strand
TACTCCCACACGAACCGGGCCAGCGCCGCGTACAGGTCCTCGGGGACCGGCCGCTTGCTGGCGAGGAGCTGCGGAGCGACCGCCGCCTGCTTCTTCCCTTCGACGACGTTGAAGGTGAGCGACAACGTGAGCGTGTCCTGGTCCGCGCGGGAGCGCTGGACCGTGACCCGCGTGCCCCACGTCAGGGCGTCGGAGATCCGGGTGATCTCCTCGTTGTGGAAGGTGTCGACCGCCAGCAGCTTGGGCAGCGGTGGGTAGGAGCGCAGCGGGATGGGGATGCGGGTCTCCCCGATGGGCTGGGTGAGGGTGTTGTCCTGGCCCTGGGGCAGCGGCTCGGGGTTCTGCTGCAGCACGAAGGTCAGCCAGCTCGACGGCGTGTAGCCGCAAGCCGCCGCCGCGCCGTCGCGCAGGTGCTCCATCTGGTTGACCTGGTAGTCGAGATCGAGCGTGAATGCGCGTTGCGCCGCCGGGTCCCGCGCCGACACCAGGAAGTTGAGCCACTGGGTCCCCGCCACCAGCGGCAGCGTGGCCGGGGTGAGGGAGTACGGCAGACCCTCCTGCTCCGTCTCCCCGGGCGCCTGGACGGCGCCGTAGAGCTGCGGTGGATTGTCCGGGTCGCCCCCGGGCTCGATCTCGCCGTGCAGGGTGACCAGCGCCTCGAGCTGCGTGAGGGTGGAGAACCCGTAGTCATTCTCCAGCGTGCGCAGGAGCGCCTGGCGCCAGGTCTCCTTCGCCGACGGGGGATCCCCGGCGCCCTCGGGCTCGACGTACACGGTTTCGACGCTCTCCGAGATGGTGCCGGCGAGCGACTCCTTGCTGCCGACGAAGGGATCGTAGAGCTCGTCCTCGGGCGTCGAGCGGTACGCCACGGCCGGCGCCATCCGTGGTCGGAAGATGGTCTCGACGGTGGCCAGGAAGTCCGCCGCCCACACGTCCATGTCGGTGGACGAGAACACCCGGTCGATCTCCTTGTACTGGCTGGGATTGTCTTCGTAGTTCCGGAGGCCCTTCACGCGGCTGGTGATGAGCTGGGTGGAGAGCGGGGGCGGCGCGTAGAAGATCGGCGGGCTGTCCTCGTCGTTCTGGATCTCCACCGCGGTGCCGGAATCGAGACTCCAGCGCTGGAGCCAGATGCTGCGCCGTCCGAAGCGCCGGCTGGTCAGATCGCTGTTGGTGCCGGTGGCCACCTTGATCACGCCCTCGCCGCCGTCGTACGGGTAGTAGGCGCGCTCGAAGTGGTCGGCGAACGGGGTGAGGCCGGTGGGATCCTCGTCGCTCGTGGGCTCCTCCACCGGCTGCACCGCCGAGCTCACCCGCCGCACCGCCGGGTCCTTCTCGGCGATGTCGTCGGTAACGCCCGAGCGCTCGAGGATCACCGTCACCACCAGCTCCTGCAGGTCGCCGGACCACCGGGTGGGGTACGTCTTGTCGAGGGCCATCGCCAGCGTCGCCGCGGGCGGTCCGTCCCCGGTGCCACCCGCCTCGAGCCAGGCGACGATGGGCTCGACGAAGGCCGCCAGCCCGTCGAGGACGGAGGTTCCGTCGGTGAGCTCGGTGAGCGGCGCCGCGGCGAGCACGCCGCCCGTCGACACCGCGGCGCTCAGGTTGGGGTCGGTGAGCTGATCGGCGAGCTGCTGGTACAGCAGCGTGGTGCGCGCGAGCTGGTCGGGGTCCACCTCGCCTTCTTCGTTCTGGACCGCGGTCGGGTCGAAGGAGAGCTGGAGCTCGAGCCGGGCGCTGCCGTCGTCTTCGACCAGGTAATCGGTCTGGGTCCCGACCCAGTCGCCGAGCCCGAGGACGTCGTCGTTGTACAGCACGTCCAGGTCGGCGGTGGGCAGCAGTGAGTCGGGCATGCTGTTGCCGAAGACGTCCTCGATGGAGATCCTCACGGTGAAGATGTCGTTGGCGTCCGCGTAGCGGTTGTCGGACCCGGTCACCGGAGCCGTCTCGAAGGACTTCTGGTACCTCCAGGTGGTCCCCGCCGCGCCCTCAGGGCTCTCGTCCTGGGCGGTCACCGGGCGGCTCCAACTGGTCTCGACCGGCTCCCCGTTCACGGCCTGGACCCGGTAGCTCACTATCTGGTAGAGCCCCTGCAGGAAGTCCGCGCTGGAGGCGTCGGCCTCCGTCGGAGCACCGTCCCAGGTGATCGACCACCCCACCGAGCCCCCGGGGTAGGCCGCCGCCCAGGCGATCACCGGCGTCCCCTCCGCGTCGCTGGCGAGGGTGCTGAAGATGGCCTTGCCGTCCTGCGGGGATTGGCCCACGAGGGCGTTCTGGTAGTCCGTGGCCTCGACCGTGGAGCCGGCGGTTCCGAAGCGCACCAGGAGCATCAGGTCCGCCGGCCCCTCGTCGAACATCGAGAGGTCGAGGCCCTCCACCTGGAGATAGAAGCCGTCGCTGTGGACCACCGAGACCTCCCAGACGAGCCGCAGGAAGCGGAGGAGCTGTTCGCCCCCCTCGCCGGGCTTGGCGTAGTTGGAGCAGTCGCCGTCGCCGGCGTCGGCCTCGGCCACCCGCTCCCGGGCCTGCGCGGCCGGGGGAGCGCTGCTGGTGGACAGATCGGTCCGCACCAGCACCCGGGGCGTCTTGGTGGCCTTCCAGTTGCCGCGGCTGGGGCTGACCAGCAGATCGACGGCGGCGACCTGGACGTCCGGGTCGTCGAGCAGGGCCTGGAGCGACGCCCTGTTGGCCTCGTCGGTGCCGAGCAACGAGAAGACGTCGGCCAGGATGTCTCCCGGATCCCCCGACGGGTCGGGGATGGGGGAGAGCTGGACCGGGATCAGGAGCGACGCGCTCGACGTCCACGGAGTGCCGCCCTTGGACAGGTCCACCTGCTGGTCGTCCGGCGCCTCGCCGCCGACCAGCTCCTGCACCAGCCAGGGTCCGGTCTCGGAGCCGGTCCGCCGGCGCCAGTCGCGAATCGCCTGCGCCAGGTCCTCGGACAGGCGCGCGATCACCTGCGAGGTCTCCCCCCCGTCGTCGAAACCGAGGAGGTCATTCATCGGGTAGATCAGGGGCTTCGACTCCAGCGCCCGGAGCTGGCCGAGGGTCCACGGCGGGGTGGCCGGACCGGTGGTGTGGACCATCGCCGCATCGAGGCTCGACTTCGTGTCCGTCGCCACCT
>JASFUJ010000652.1:0-3136 GCA_050050355.1 Acidobacteriota bacterium | reverse complement strand
CTGCTGGGTCGCGGCTTCGAGGCGGAGGAGGATCGGCCGGGCGCCGAGAAGGTGGTCGTGCTGTCCCACGGTCTCTGGCGACGACGCTTCGGCGGGGCGGAAGACGTCCTGGGGCGTCGGATCACCCTCGATGGCGAGCCGCGGACGGTGGTGGGCGTGATGCCGGAGGGCTTCTCGTCCCCGCGGCGGGAGACCGACGCCTGGGTGCCGCTGGCCCTGGAGATCACCGAGGACCTGCGCGGCGCGCACTTCGTGGGCGTGATGGGCCGCCTCGCCGATGGCGTGACCTTGGAGGAAGCCCGGAGCGAGATGGACACCATCGCGGCCCGGCTGGAGGAGGAGCACCCGGACACCAACACCGGCTGGGGCGTGCTGGTCCTGCCCATGCGCGAGGTCATGGTCGAGGACGTCCGGCCGGCGCTCCTGGTGCTGATGGCGACGGTGGGGATCGTGCTGCTGATCGCCTGCGCCAACGTGGCGAACCTGTTGCTCGCCCGGATGGCCGCGCGGGAGCGGGAGGTGGCGGTCCGGAGCGCCCTGGGCGCCGGCCGGTGGCGGCTGCTGCGGCAGCTCATGACCGAGAGCCTGCTCCTCGGGCTGGGTGGCGGCGCCCTCGGCCTGGCCCTGGGGGTCTGGGGAACGAAGGCGCTGGTGGCGCTCAACGCCGACGACATTCCCCGGGCGTCCGCCGTCGGCGTCGACGGCACGGTGCTCGGCTTCACCCTCGGGGTCGCCCTGGCGACCGGGCTCGTGTTCGGCCTGGTGCCGGCGCTCCAGGCCTCGAGGGCGGACCTCCAGGGGTCGCTCAAGGAGGGCGGGCGGGGGGAGTCGGGCGGGGGCTCCGCCCGGACAGCCCACCGGGCCCGGACCGTTCTGATCCTGGCCGAGGTGGCGGCGGCCGTGGTCCTCCTGGTGGGGGCGGGTCTGCTGCTCCGCAGCCTCGTCGGCCTCCAGGGGATCTCCCCCGGGTTCGAGCCCGCCGGCGTCATGACCGTCCAGGTCTCGTTGCCCGACTCCAAGTACCCCGACGAGAACGACCGGGCGGCCTTCTACCGCGCGCTCACCGAGCGGGTGGCCGCGCTCCCGGGAGTGGAGGCCGCCGGCGCCGGCTTCCCCCTGCCGCTCGGCGGCTCCAACTTCATCCTCGACTTCGCGGTCGAGGGCCGGCCGGCTCCGGAGCCCAACCAGAGCCCGTCCTCCCACATGCGATTCGTCACCCCCGGCTACCTCCGGTCCCTGGGGATTCCCCTGCTCCGCGGCCGCCCGCTGACCGCGGCCGACCGGGAGGATGCGCCCCGCGTGGCCGTGATCAACCGGACCATGGCCCGGCGGTGGTGGCCGGACGGGGATCCGATCGGCGAGCGCATCACGTTCGACGATCCCACCGACCCGGAGGCCGAGTGGGTGGAGATCGTCGGCATCGTGGGCGACGTGCGCCACACCAGCCTGGCCCAGGAGCCGGACGCGGAGACCTACCTGTCCGCGTACCAGACTCCCCGGCCGACGGCGGTGGTGACGGCGCGCACGGCGGGCGAGCCCCGGCTGCTGGCCGGAGCGCTGCAGGAGGCGGTCCGGCAGATCGATCCGGACCTGCCGGTCTACCGGGTCCGGACCCTCGAAGAGGTGGTCGCCGGCTCGCTCGCCGACCAGCGGTTCAACGCCACCCTTCTCGGGCTGTTCGCCCTGCTCGCCCTGGTGCTGGCGTCGGTCGGCGTCTACGGGGTGATCAGCTACTCGGTGACGCGGCGGACTCACGAGATGGGCCTGCGCATGGCCCTCGGCGCCGAGCGGCGGGAGGTGCGCCGGATGGTGGTGCTCCAGGGGATGCGCGTGGTGGGTCTCGGCGTGGTGCTGGGCCTGGGCGGTGCGCTGGCGGCGGCGCGTTTCCTGGAGGGCCTGCTCTTCGGCGTGGGGACCACCGACCCCGTGACCCTGGTGACCGTTCCGGCGGTCCTGCTCCTGGTGGCGCTGTTGGCCACCGTCCTGCCCGCCGTGCGCGCCACCCGGGTCGACCCGGTGGTGGCGCTGCGCGGTGAGTAGGCGGCCCGCTCCCTCAGGGGGAGGCCGCCACCGGCGGCTCGCCGACCCGCAGACGCACGTCGACCGCCTTGGCGCCGTCCCGCTCCGCCGCGGCCAGGAACGGGTTGACGTCGAGCTCGCGGATCCGCGGGTGGCGTTGGGCGAGCTGGGCGAGGCGCAGCAGCACCTCCGCCAGCAGGTCGAGATCGGCGGGCTCCTCGCCCCGGACCCCCTCCAGCAGCCCGAAGCCGCGGATGCCCCGGATCATGTCCTCCGCCTCCGGCCGGGTCAGCGGGGTCACGCCGAAGCGCACGTCCCGGAAGACCTCCACGTACCGGCCGCCCAGGCCGAACATCAACAGCGGCCCGAACCGCGGGTCGGTGGAGATGCCGAAGATCACCTCGTGCCCGTCGGCCACCATCTCCTGGATCAGGAAGCCTTCGAGCCGCTGCCCGGCACCCTCCAGGCGCGCCTCGATCGCCCGGGCCGCCTCCCGCACCTGGTCGGCGCTCTCCAGCCCCACCTCCACGGCTCCCACGTCGCTCTTGTGCACCAGGTCGCGGGCCTCGCCCTTGAGCACCACCGGATAGCCCAGGTCCGAGGCTTCCACGGCCGCCGCCTCGGGGCCGCCGGCGGTGCGCCAGCCGGCGGTGGGAATCCCGTAGAGCTCCAGCACCCGGTAGGCGTCGCCGGCCGGCAGGTAGCCGTCGGCGGTCCGCTCCAGGATCCCCTCCACCGCCCCGTCGTCCACCGGGAACTCCGGCGGCGCCTCGTCGGCCGGCCGCCGGCGCCAGGCGCTGTAGCGGGCGAGCTGCGCCAGCACCCGGGCCGCCGGCTCCGGGAACCGGTAGACCGGCGGCAGGTCCTGGCGGGCCTTGATCCCCTCGTAGAACTCCTCGGTGGCCATCATCACCGCCAGCACCGGACAGTCGTGCTCTCCGACGGCGCCGGCGATCGCCTCCAGCACGTCGATGGGGTTGGACAGGAGCGGCGTGACGTTGATCACCATCGCCATGTCGACCGACGGGTCGTCGAGCACCACCTCCAGCGCTCGGGCGTAGCTCTCCGGCGTGGCCGAGGCGATCATGTCCACCGGGTTGCCGACGCTCGCCTCCGG
>JASFUJ010000651.1:0-3139 GCA_050050355.1 Acidobacteriota bacterium | reverse complement strand
GGGAGCGGGAGTGCGATCGGAGCAATCGGAGCATGGGAACGGTCACCTCGGGGTCGTCCGTGGAGGGCGCGGGGGTTCGGTGTCGCGCCGGCTAGCTCGCCGGCGCCGCCTTGCCCGCGGCCTCGAAGATCTGGCGCTGCAGCCTGATGTTGTCCCGGTGGCCGGTGAGCTTCGCCGTCACCCTGCCGCGCACCGGGTAGCCGAGCAGGTAGAGGTCGCCGATGATGTCGAGGATCTTGTGGCGCACGAACTCGTCGGGGAACCGGAGCTCGGTGTTGATCACGTTGTCCTCGCCCACCAGGATGAAGTTGTCCAGCCGGCCACCGGAGCCGAGCCCGAGCTCGTTCATCATCGCCAGGTCGCGCATGAAGCCGAAGGTGCGCGCCGGTGCGATCTGCTCGCGGTAGGCGTCGAAGCCGGTGAGGGTGAACTCGTAGTACTCCTCGCCGACCGGCGGCGGGTAGCGCAGCAGGTAGGAAACGGAGAACTCGTCCGCCGGCTCGATCACCAGGCTCTTGTCACCGTCTCCGTCCGGCTTGACGGCGAACGGCCGGTCGATCACCAGCTCCTTGCGCGGCGCGTCCTGCTCCTCGATGCCGATGGCCACGAGCCGGTCGCAGAACTCCTTGGCCGAGCCGTCGAGCACCGGGATCTCGCCGTGGACCTTGATCAGCAGGTTGGTGATGCCGGAGGCGTGGAGCGCCGAGAGCAGGTGCTCGACGGTGCGGATGGACTGGCCCTCCCGCTCGAGGGTGGTGGCGTAGTCGGTGTCGGCGACCGCCGAGACGTGCGCCGGGATGACCGTGTCCTGGGGCAGGGTCAGGAAGTGGATGCCGCTGTCCGGCGGCAGGGGCTGGATCGCCATGCCGGTCCGCTTGCCGGAGTGGAGGCCCAGGCCGTAGATCACGCTGGACTCGCGGATGGTGCGCTGGGGCCGGTCGGAGACGGCGAGCTGGGGGAGCGCCGGCGGGGGAACGAGACGGCGCTGGGTCTCCGCCCGGGTCTTGGCGAGCTCGGCGCCGGCGCCCTCGGCCTGGACCCCCTCGCCCTTGGCGCGCTGGGCCTTGGCCCCCAGGGCCGCGCGCACGGCCTGGACGGTCTGGTCGTAGGAGAGGGGCTTCTCCAGGTAGTCGTGGGCGCCCATCTTGATGGACTTGACCGCCGTCGAGGCGGTGCCGTGGCCCGAGATCATGATCACCGCCGCCTCCGGATCGGCCGCCTTGAGCGCCTGGAGGGTCTCCAGGCCGTCCCGGTCGGCGAGCCAGATGTCCAGGAAGACCAGGTCCGGCCGGTCCCGCTCGTAGATCTCGAGCGCCTCGCGGCCGCTGGACGTGGTGACGGTCCGGTACCCCTCGTCGGTCAGGATGTGAGAGACGGTGGTCAGGATGCCCGGTTCGTCGTCGACGATCAGGACGAGCTCGTTCATGGCGTCGCGCAGTCTAGCAGGGGGCGTCTAGGAGTCTGCGCGGCCGGCCGGCGCTCGCCTCTGTGAGATGGCCGCGGAACCGGTCCTCGAGCGCCTGCAGGTACCCCTGCTCCTCCCACAGCTCGGCCACGAGGCTGTCCAGGAGGCCGCCGAGGAGGCGCCGTTCCTCCGACTCCGGCAGACTCTCCGTCCGGCGGGCCGAGCGCCGGAGCACCCCGGCCGCCCGGCGCAGCAGGCCCCGGCTGCCGCGGAACGCCCGCCGCAGCACCTGCTCCACCGGCCGCGGATCCGCCTCGGCCACGGTGCGCTCGACGATCCGCCGCAGGCCCACGGCGCGGCCGGGGTCCAGCGCGTCGGGCGCCGGACCCTCCCCCTCGGCACCGCTCCACGCGGGCGCCCATTGAAACGCCAGATGCAGCAGATACCCCTCGTGGAAGGTCCGCGAGGCCGTGTCCACGCTCTCCTTGACGGCGAAGACGATCAGCACCTTGCGGAAGACCTTGCCCAGGAGCCGGACGGTCAGGCTGAAGGCGATCCAGGCCGCCGTGCCCAGACAGCCGCGCCGCTCCCGGCCGATCCCGGCCAGCACGTCCACCCGCTCCGCGTCGAGGGCCACGCCCCGCTCCGCCGCCAGGTCCCGGACCATCTTCCGGCGCACCGCGGCCAGCACCCGGTCGTCCAGGAACGGCACCGGGATCAGCGGGCACAGCCCGGCGAGGACGCTGTGGAAGGTCACCCGCCGGAACCAGGGGCGTGGGGTGGACTCGGGCACGAGCCACTAAGATAAACCACTCGGCCCGCCCGACGGAATCGAACCGCCCGACCCCAGCTCCGGAGACGACCCATCGACGCCACGCACCGACCGACCCCCGCGTTCGAGCCGACGGACCCCGCGGAGCCCCGCGCCCGGTACCGGAGCCGTCGGGACGCCCACGAACGGGAGGCCGCGGCGCTCCGGCGCCGGTCGTCCCGCCTCGGCCAGGCCCGTCTGGCCGCGTTCCTCGGCGCGGTCGTCTGCCTGGGGCCGGCGCTGGTGGGCACGGAGGACCCGCGGACTCTCTGGCTCGTGGCCGCCGGGGGGCTGTTCGTCCTGTTCGTCACCCTCGTGCTCCGGGACGATCGGCTGACCCGGCGGCTCCGGCGGTTCGAAGAGCTCCGGGACGCCAGCGCCCGGGGGCTCGCCCGGCTGGACCGGGACTTCGACCGCCTGCCGCCCTGCCCGGCCGCCGACGAGCTGCTCGGTCCGGGCGCGGCCGGGGGATCGGGCGCAGACCGGGGCGGACCGATGCCCGCCTTCGTGCGGGACCTCCACCTGTTCGGCCACGGCTCCCTCTTCCGGCTGCTGAGCACGGCCCGGACGCCCACCGGCCGGCGGACCCTCGCCCGCTGGCTGGCGGAGCCGGCCGACCCCGCCGAGATCGCCCGTCGGCAGGAGGCGGTCCGGGCGCTCGCCGGGCGGCTCGACTTCCGCCAGGAGCTGGAGGCCGCCGGGACGGGGGTCCTGGAGGAGGCCCCCGACCTGGAGCGCTTCTACCGCTGGGCCGAAGGCGAGCCCTGGCTCGCCCGCCACCGGGTGCGGCTGTGGATCGCCCGCGTGCTCACCGTCCTCGTCCCCGGCGGCCTCGTGGCCTGCGTGCTCGGCCACTTCCCCTGGGACCTCTGGTTCACCGGGGTCCTGGCCGGGTACGTTTTCTCCGCCGCCAACGTCAAGGC
>JASFUJ010000650.1:0-3139 GCA_050050355.1 Acidobacteriota bacterium | reverse complement strand
CCTTGATCATCACGGCGCCGTCCGGGATCGGCGGCGGATCCTCGACCGCGGGACCGTCCGCCGGCCGGTTCACGGCCATCCAGTCGAGCATCTCCTCCGAGTACCAGATCACCACCGGCTGGTGCGTGCCGTGGTAGGTGCCGACCCACTCGCCGTCCTGCAGGGCGGCGGTGAACGGACCGGTGTCGCGCACCCGCTTGTCCCGCTTCCAGCCGGAGCCCTCGTCCCGGTGGCACCAGCCCTCCAGGAAGGCGGCCAGCGCCTCCTCGTAGTCGCGCAGCGGCAGGGCCGACGGATCGCGGATCGCGTCGGCGAGGCTCGCGCACAGCGTCGGATCGCTCGGCAGCAGCGCGGCCGAGCGCTCCGCCTCGCAGTCCGGAGAGCTCGTCGGGGCCTCGGCTGACGCGGCGGTGGCCGGGGCGGCGGCCAGGGCCAGGACGGCGACGATCAAGAGGGCGAAGAAGGAACGGGCGTTCGGAACCATGGACTCCTCCCGAGATGCCGAGCGTGACGCTCGCGTATGGACGGCGCGCACGCACGCCGGAGCGCGACGCCTCGCACCGCTCGAAACGACCTGACGACGGATTCTGAGCTGCATCACACCAGAAAGCGTCCGGAGCGGTCAAGCGCACGCTTGCCTCTGGTAGCCTCCGTCCAGAATGTACGTCGGACTCCTCGTGGCCCTCCTCGCCCTCGCGGCCTGGCTCGTGACCCGGGGATTGCGCTCGGAGAGGCGGCTGCCGATGGTCCTGGGGGCGGTCCTCGGGGTCGCCACGGGGGCGCTCTTCGCCAGCCTCTCCTTCCTCGGCGAGCTGTACTGGTTCCAGGCGCTCGGCTACGGCGGGCGGTTCTGGACCGCGGTCCTCGCCGAGGCCGGCTTCCTGACCGCCGGCGCGTTGTTCGCCGGAGGCGGGGTCCATCTGTTGACCCGGGCCGTGCGACCCCGGCGGTTGCGGCTGGGAGCCGCGGCCTTCGCGGCGGTGGTCGGCGGCCTGTGGGGCCACGGGGCGTGGGACGTGATCCTGCGCTTCTTCCACCGGGTGCCCGCCGGACTCGAGGAACCGATCCTCGGCCTGGACGCCGGGTTCTACCTGTTCACCCTCCCCTTCCTCGACGCCCTCTACGGCCTCGCCTTCGCCACCTGCGGCCTGGCCCTCGGCGCCGCCGTGATCGCGGCGGTCCTCGCCTCGAACGGCGAGCAGGGCGAGGTGATCGACTTCCGGGGCGGCCCCTTCGGGTCGACCGGACCGGCGCTCACCGTCCACCCGTCGAGCCGCGGCGTGGCGGGGGCCGTGGTGGACGGCCTGGTGCCCGCGCTGGTCGCCCTGGGTCTGGTGATCGCGGCGGGACGGCTGCTGTCGATTCCCCACCTGCTCTACTCCGAGTGGGGCGTGGTGTCCGGGCCCGGCTGGACGGACGTCCGGGTGCGCATTCCGGGGCTCCTGCTGATCGCGCTGGTCGCCGTCGTCGCCTCGCTCTGCCTGCTGTCGCGCCGCCTGCGCAAGCGCTTCGGCCGCTGGGCGCTGAAGCGGGGCGCCCCGGCGCGGCTGGCGGAGCCGGCGGGCCTGGCGCCGCCGGTGGTGGCGGTGGCCGTCCTCTGGTTCCTCATCCTGGGCGTCGCGCCGGCGGTGGTCCAGTCCTTCTGGGTCGAGCCGAACGAGATCAGCTTCGAGGCCCCCTACATCGATCACAACATCGAGCTCACCAACCGGGCCTTCGCCCTCGACCGGATCGAGGAGCTGGAGTTCCCGGCCACCGGGACGTTCGACCGGCAGACGGTCCGCGCCAACCGCGAGCTGCTCCGGGAGACCCGCCTCTGGGACTGGCGGGCCCTGGACGCGGTCTACCGGCAGTTCCAGGAGATCCGCCTCTACTACGAGTTCGTGGACGTGGACATCGACCGCTACCACGTGGGGGACGACTACCGGCAGGTGATGGTCTCGGCCCGCGAGATGGAGATCGACAACCTGCCGGAGCAGAGCCAGACCTTCGTCAACCGGCGCTTCAAGTACACCCACGGCTACGGCCTGACCATGGCGCCGGTGTCCGAGTTCACCCCCCAGGGGTTGCCCCGGCTGCTGGTCCGGGACCTGCCGCCCCGGGCCGAGCATCCGGACCTGGAGGTGGAGCGGCCGCAGATCTACTACGGGGAGCTGACCGACTCCCACGTCTACGTCAACACCGAAGAGGAGGAGTTCGACCACCCCCGCGGCGACGAGAACGTGACCATCCACTACCCGGGCCGGGGCGGCGTCCAGCTCGACGACCTGTGGCGCAAGTTCGTCTACGGCTGGATGTTCGACGGCACCCGCTTCTTCCTCTCCGAGTACCCCACCGAGGAGAGCCGGGTGATGTTCCACCGGCAGATCGCCCGGCGGGTGGCCCGGGTGGCCCCCTTCCTGACCCTGGACGACGATCCGTACCTGGTGCTGGTGGACGGTCGGCTCCACTGGATCCTCGACGCCTACACCACGTCCACCTATTTCCCCTACAGCGAGCCCTTCTCCTCGCGCGAGGTGATCGAGTACGACGAGGGGGGGCAGACCCGGCGGCTCACCGGCCGGGTGGCGCCGCACCTGGACGGCGTCAACTACCTGCGCAACTCGGTCAAGGTGGTGGTGGACGCCTTCGAGGGCTCGGTCGACCTCTACGTCTTCGAGCCGGAGGACCCGCTGGTCCGGTCGTGGCAGGGCATCTTCCCCGACCTCTTCCGGTCCCGCGACGAGATGCCCGCCGCTCTCCGGGCCCACGTGCGCTACCCGACCGACCTGTTCCTGGTCCAGAGCCGGGTGTACGCCAAGTACCACATGACCGACCCGGCGGTGTTCTACAACCAGGAAGACCTGTGGGTGCGGGCGACCGAGAAGTACCACGACCGGCTGCTGCCCGTCTCGCCCTACTACGTCATGTGGCAGCCGCCCCGACCCCCGGAGTCGCCGGACGCCGGCCGGTCCGGCGTGGAGTTCACCACCATCCAGCCGTTCACGCCGAAGAACCGGCAGGTGATGATCGGCTGGCTGGCCGGCCTGTCCGACGGCGCGAGCTACGGCCGCCTGCTGGCCTACAAGTTCCCCAAGGAGCGCCACGTCCTCGGCACCCAGCAGGTGGAGACCAAGATCGACCAGGACCGCTTCCTCTC
>JASFUJ010000649.1:0-3149 GCA_050050355.1 Acidobacteriota bacterium | reverse complement strand
CGTCCTGGTGCGGGCCGCCGAGCGCGGGGAAGGCGCGCCGCAGGTGCGGGATCGCGGCCCGCCGCCGCCCCTGGCGGGCGAGGCCGAGGCCGGTGAGCGCGTCCACGGCCGCCGGGTCGAGCGTCCCCCGGTGCCCCGTCCGGTTCCGGACGCCCTCGATCTCTCGGATCTCTTCGATCTCGACGAGGGCGAGCGCATCCAGGCCCAGGTCGGTGAGCAGCCGCGCGCGGGCCAGCGCCGGCTCGTGCGGCCAGGGCTGACGCCCCGGCGGAAGCGGAGGAGCCGGCGATGCCCCCGGTCCGGTTGCTCCGTCGAGGCGGGAGAGGGCGTGCTTGCGGTAGAAGTCGGTGCTGCCGACCGCGGCCACCTCCCGGAGGATCTCCCGAGAACGCTCCCGGTGCCCCAGCTCCTCGAAGGCCCGGGCCGTCCAGTAGCGGCCGCTCCGAGCGTGTCCGCTCTCCGGATAGAGCGACGCCAGCTCGCTCCAGTAGCCGACGGCGCCGGTGTAGTTGCGGCGGCGGTACTCCTCCCACCCCTCGTTCCAGAGGTAGGAGGCGCCGGTGGTGTCTCCGGGATCGAGCCTGCGCAGCAGGCGGAGCGCGTGGGTCGCCCGGTCGAACCGCTCCTCCTCGGCGTGATCGGCGAACAGCCGGCGCAGGGCGGCCAGGGCGAGCTCCCGGGAGCCGTCTCCGTTGCGGCCCGAACGCACCGCCGCGCTCACCACGTGCGCCAGGTGGTCGTGCGCGGCCTGCCGCATCCGGTGCCGCTCGGCGGTGGTGAGCCCGGCTCCGCTGCGCAGGGGCGAGGCGAGGCTCGCGGCCGCCAGGGCCCGCTCCCAGGCGATCCGCACGGCCGCCGGGCCCTCGGGCAGGGGCTCGTCCGGTGGGGCTGCATCCAGGAGATCCAGGGCTTCCCCCGCCCGCCGCTCCCGGGTCAACGCCCGGGCGGCGAGCAAGCGCCACTCGACGTCGCGCGACGCCGGAGGGATCTCCTCCAGCGCATCCAGGGCCTCGGCCGCGCGCCCGGCGTCCAGCAGGGTCTCCGCACGGCGCCTCAGCTCGGGCAGGTCGAGGATCGCCCGCCAGTCGACGGCTCCGCTCCGGGTGGCGGAGGCCGGTCGGAAGGCGTCGAGCACGCCGAGCTCGGCGGCCCGGTCCGGGGCGTGGACCAGGAGCCGCCGGGCCGCCGCCGCCCGCGCCGTGGCGTCCCCCAGCTCCCAGGCGTGCGCCTCGATCCGGGCGATCGTCTCGTGGGGCAGGCCCTCCGTCTCCCGGCTCCGGCGCACCAGCTCCAGGGCCCGTTCCGGCCGGCCGGTGGCGGCGGCCTGTTCGACCGCGGTCACGAGCGCCCGCCTCCGCAACGGGGACCGGGGATGCTCGGAGAGCAGGGAGTCGAGGGCGGCGTCGGCGGTGTCGGTGGGCCCGGCCGGGTGCGCGGCGTGGCTGGACTCGGCGAGCAACAGCAGGCGCCAGTCCTCGAGCAATCCGGACGGGTGAGGCTCCGTCAGCCGGGCGGCGGCCAGCTCGACGTCCTCGCAGGCGTGGGCGTACAGCCCGCTCAGCAGCCGGGCGTCGGCGGCGCGCCGCGCCCGGTCCTCCGGGGATCCGAGCGCCGGTTGATCCGGGAGCGGCGCCAGCGCCGATTGGGCCCCCCCGCAGTCGCGGTGCCGGAGGGCGGAGGCGGCCCGGGTGACGAGGGCGTCCCGAGAAAGGGCCGCGATCTCGGGGGACCCGGCGAGGTCGCCGAGACCGGCGGCCAGACCGGCGCGATCGGGTCGACCGGAGCCCGGCGGGTGGCTCCCCGTCGTCGGTTTCAGCGCCAGGAGGGCGAGGAGCCCGCAGGCGGCGAGGCCCCCGGCCCGCAGGGCGATCCGTGTTCTTCCCACTCTCGCGGATCGTCCCTGCGCCGCCTGCCTCCGCACGGTCCGGCTACCTCAAATTCCCAGGGCCTTGGCGTCGCCCGCTCCGAGCTGGCGCACCAGCTCCTGGTAGAAGTAGTCGGTGGACTCCCGGATGTCCGGGTCCACCCGCTCTTCGTAGAGCTGACGCGAGCGATCGATGTCGTCCTTGAGCCGTTCGTAGATGTCCCCCCGGCTCCGGCCCTCCGCGACCTCCTCCTGGTTGTAGAGCTGGATCTCGCTCACCAGCAGGCGGGCGAGCCGCCGGGCCTCGTCGTGCGCGGCCTCGTCGCCGGGCTCGACGGCCTCGGTCTTCTTGCCGGAGAAGGCCAGCCCGGGGCCCTCCACGTCCGGCGGCGGCTCGATCGGCCCGACCGACGGGGGCGCATCGGGCGTCTCTTCTTCGCTCTCGGGCTCTGCCGCCTCGGGCGCCGTCTCGGGGGAGGGGGGCGGCTCCTCGGGGGACGGCTCGTCCTGAGCAGGCGTGGGAGCGGCGCCGGCGGCATCGGCGGCGCCGGGCTCCTCGGTGCGCCACGGGATCGCCTCGGTGGCGGCGCCCGGCTGGGCGGCCCGGTCCGCAGCGTGGTCTACGGAGTCCGGCGGAGCCTCCTCCACCTCCGGCTCCTCGTAGTCCTCCAGCTCGACCTCGAACTCCTGGTCCAGGTCGGCTTCGAGGGCCGGAGTGTCCTCGACGGCCGGGGCACTCTCGAGGGTCGGGGCGCTCTCGAGCGACGTGTCTTCGATCTCGATCTCCGGCTCGCCCGCCGACTCCCGCGGCTCGGGCGCCGGCTCCTCGTACAGGTACGGGGACTCCTCGGGCGTCTCGAGCTCGTAGGTGTCCGAGGGCGCTTCGATCTCGGGGGCCTCGGACGGCTCGACCTGCACCTCCTCCGGTGCGGCCTCCCGGATCTCCGGGGTATCGACCGGGGTCTCGACCTCCGGCGCGACCTCGAAGGACGTTTCCGCCGCACCGGCGGCGTCCGCCTCCGACGGCAGCTCGGGCGTCGGTCGCCGAGCGGTTTCCTCCCGGGACGGCTCCGACGCGGGTTCGGGTCCGGGCGGCTCCGCCGGGGTCTCCGGGATCTCGGCTCCGGCCGTCTCGCTCTCCGGTTCCGGCTCCGGGGCGGCCTCCACCTCGGCGGGAGCCGTCTCCCCGGGCTCCGCGACCTCGGAGGGGGGCGCCGCGGCCGCGGCCCCTTCGGCCTCCGGCAGCAGGGTCGCCGTCGCCTCCCGCTCCCGGAACGCGAGGGTC
>JASFUJ010000648.1:0-3152 GCA_050050355.1 Acidobacteriota bacterium | reverse complement strand
GCCCGGGCCCCCTCGGTGAACGCCCGCATGGAGAGCAGCATCCGCCGCACGTCCGGGTGGACGATGATCGGGTCCGCCGGCTGGTCCGGGTACTTCGCCCCGGCCAGCGCCCGGCCCTGGAGCCGCTCCCGGGCGAACGCCACGGCGCCCTGGTAGGCCGCGTCCGCCAGGGCCAGGCCCTGAACCCCCACGTGGAGCCGGGCGGCGTTCATCATGGTGAACATGGCCCGCATCCCCTTGTGGGGCTCGCCCACCAGGTAGCCGACCGACTCGTCGAAGTTGATGACGCAGGTGGACGAGCCCTTGATCCCCATCTTGTGCTCGATGGAGCCGCAGGTGACGGCATTCGGCTCGAGCTTGCCGCCGTCTCCCTCGACCAGCTTGGGCACGACGAACATGCTGATGCCCTTGATCCCCTCCGGGGCGTCCGGCAGGCGGGCCAGGATCAGGTGGACGATGTTCTCCGTCAGGTCGTGCTCGCCGGCGGAGACGAAGATCTTGCTACCGGTGATCTTGTAGGCGCCGGCCTCCCCCCCGTCTTCGACAGGCACGGCCTTCGTGCTCACCAGCCCCAGGTCGGTCCCGCTCTGGGGCTCGGTCAGGCACATGGTGCCGCCCCAGGTGCCCTCGGTGAGCTTCGGCAGGAAGCGGTCCTTGAGCTCGTCCGAGGCGTGGTGCGCGAGGGCCGCGTAGGCGCCGTTGGTCAGGCCGATGTACATGGCGAACGACAGGTTCGAGGCGCACAGCAGCTCGCTCACCATCATGCTCACGGTGTGGGGCATCCCCATGCCGCCGTACTCCTCCCGGCAGGCCAGCCCGACCCAGCCGCCCTCGCGGACCAGGTCGTAGGCGTCCTTGAAGCCGGCGGGCGTCCTGACGGCCGCCGGGTCGCCGTTGTTGCCCGGCACGAACGTGCAGCCCTCCTCGTCCCCCGTGGCGTTCAGGGGCTGGAGGACCTCGGAGGAGATCTTGCCCATTTCTTCGAGGACGGACTCCACCAGGTCGGGCGTGGCCTCCTCGTAGCCCGGCAGCCCGGCGAGGGAGGCGCCGTCGAACAGCTCGTAGTAGGCGAAGCGCAGGTCGCGCAGTGGTGCTTGGTATTTCATTTCTGCCTCCCTCTCAGTTTCGCAATGGCTTGCCGGTCTCGAGCATGTGCTCGATCCGCGCCAGCGTGGCCGGGGTCTTGATCAGGTCCATGAACGCCTCCCGCTCCAGGCGGGAGAGCCTGTCCTCGGTGACCGTCTCGGTCAGGTCCGTGTCGCCCCCGGTGAGGACGACCGCCAGGCGCTTGGCCACCACCCCGTCGTGGGGCGTCGCCTTGCCGTTGGCGAGGAACCCGTCCACGGCCATCTCGAGCGCCACCCGGCCGCTCGGGCCGGGGAGCGTGACCTCCGGCGGTCCGGGCGGCTCGTAGCCGGCCTCCACCAGCTCCAGGGCCTTCGCCTTGGCGTCCGCCAGCAGCCGGTCCTTGTTCATGGTGACCCCGTCCGTCGGCCGGAGAAAGAGGGCCTCCTTCGCCTCCGCGGCCGAGGTGGCCACGTGGGCGGTGGAGATCATCTCGAACACCTTGGCGACCCCCGGCATCGGCCCGCCGGGCCGGCGCGGGTTCTCCGCCCAGCGGAGGGTCATCTCCTTGCACCCGCCCCAGCCGGGGATCACCCCCACGCCGACCTCCACCAGGCCGAGGTAGCTCTCCGCGCAGGCCTGGACCGCGTCGCAGTGGAGCAGGATCTCGCAGCCGCCGCCCAGGGCCATGCCGGCCGGGGCGCCGACCACGGGGAAGGGGGCGTACTTCATGGCCTTGAACGCCCGCTGGCCCTGGCCCACGCTCTCGGCGATGGCCGGCCACAGGGCGAGGTTGGCGGCGAACAGCGCCACGCCGATGTTGGCGCCGACGGAGAAGTTGTCCGCCTCGTTGTGGAGGACGAGCGCCTTGAACCGCTTGCCGTCGATCAGCTCGCCCGCCTTGCCGACCATCTTGACCACGCCCTCGTCCAGGGCGTTCATCTTGGTGTGGAACTCCAGGCAGAGCACCCCGTCGCCGATGTCCCACAGGCTGGCCGAGCCGTTCTTGGCCACCGGCTCGGAGGCGCGCTTCACGTCCGACAGCAGCAGCACGCCGTCCGGGCGGGGGACCGGGTGGTATCTGGCATCCAGCCCGAAGGACTCCAGCCGGCCTTCGTGCACGCGGTAGAAGGTGCCGGGCTCGTCCTCGGAGCCGGCGGCCGCCACCCTCTTCAGCAGCTCCGGCACGTCCCGCCCCTCCGCCGCCAGCCGCTCCGCGAGCCAGGCCGCGCCGAGCTGGTCGATCAGCTCGAACGGCCCCCACTTCCAGCTATAGCCGGTGCGCAGGGCCTCGTCCACGGCCACCACGTCGTCGGCGATCGCCGGCACGAGGGAGGCCGCGTAGGAGAGCACCCGGGAGAGCATGCGCCAGGCGTAGACGCCGCCCCGGTCCTGCTCTTTCGGGTCCCGGTGCTCCACCAGCGCCCGCAGGCCGCCCTTCCTGGCCGCCTTCACGCTGGCCAGCCGGGGCTTTTCGGCCTTGCGGTACTCGCCGGTCTCGAGATCGATCGCCAGCTTGACCTTCTTGCCGCCGGACCGGTCCAGGGTGTAGAACCCGCCCTTGCCTTTGCGCCCGGTGTAGCCGGTCTCGATCATCTTCTGGACCAGCGGCACCTCCCGGTGCACGTCCCGGTACGGGTCGTCCTCCGGCAGGGTGGCCAGGAGCGACGCGGCGATATGCGGCCCCAGGTCGATCCCCACCAGGTCCATCAGGCCGAAGATGCCGGTCTTCGGGAAGCCCATCGGCTTGCCGGCGACCGCGTCCGCCTCCTCGACGGTCAGCCCCAGGTCCATGGCCTCGAGCATCGCCGTCTCGATCCAGAAGGTGCCGATCCGGTTGGCGATGAAGCCGGGCGTGTCCTTGCAGTCCACCACGCTCTTGCCCAGCCGGTGGTCGGCGAACGCGCGGACCGCCGCCACCGCCTCCGGCCGGGTGGCCTCGCCGGCCACCACCTCCAAGAGCCGCATGTAGCGGGGCGGGTTGAAGAAGTGGGTGACCAGGAAGTCCCGGGCGAAGCTCTCGCCGAGGCCCTCGGTCAGCTTGGCGAGCGGGATGGTCGAGGTGTTGGAGGAGACGATCGATCCGG
>JASFUJ010000647.1:0-3158 GCA_050050355.1 Acidobacteriota bacterium | reverse complement strand
GGCTGGCCCGCGGGGACCTCCGGGTTGCCGTTGGCCAGGCCCACGGCGTAGAACCACCGCTCGCCGAAGCCGTTGATCTCGATCCCGGCCTGCGGGGAGATGGTGAAGTTGTTGCCGTTGAAGCCGGAGAGCCCCGCCTCCGCGAGGTTCACCGTCGGCATGAACCAGGAGGTGTAGAGGTAGAAGTGGGTGCCGTAGAAGTTGGCGTCGCGGGCGGTCATCAGGCCCATGGTGTGGGTGCCGACGGTCCCCAGCCGGAGGTTGAGCCGGTGGTCGGGACCGAGCAGGCTCTGGAGCTGCACCCAGGTCTTGACGGTGGCCCAGGAGTCGGGATCCAGACCGCCGAAGTCCTTCTGGAGGAAGATCACGTCGCCGTAGAACGAGATGTCGTCCCCCAGGTTGCCGGCCCAGACCAGCTCCACCTCTTCGGGCAGGAGGTAGGTGAAGGTCTCCGGCCGGGTGCCGTCCAGGTCCGCCTCGATCATCAGCCGGCCGATGAAGGACAGGGGAGAAAACCGGGGGACGTCGCTCGGCCAGAGGGCGTCCGGCCAGAGCCGCTTGTAGACCTCGTCCCCCATCTCGACGGGCTCCACCTTGCGGTACTTCTCGTCGTCCACGAACCGGAACCCGGAGACCCGGAAGGAGTCGCCGACGCCGTTGAGACGGGGGAACGCCTGGTGGCAGGTGGCGCAACTGGTCTGGTAGCGCCGCGCGAAGGTGGGGATCGCGCCGGCCCGGCCGGCGACGGTCACCAGGGCGAAGACGAAGAGCGAGGCGAGAACCGAAAGACGGGCGAAACGGTGCACGGGTGCACCTCCTTCAAGAGCATCCGATCCGGGAGAAGCGGAACGTTCGTAGGGTCATGACCGCCATCGGCCAGACCGCGAGCAGGGCGAACAGGGCGAAGCCGGCCATGGAGGCGAAGCAGAGCCGTCGCTCCTCGGCGGGGGCGATGGAGCCGAGCGGGTCGAGGGCCCGCAGGGCGTGGACCAGGCCGCTGCCCGCTCCGGCCACCACCGCGACCGCCAGGAAGAGGTAGAGGAGGAACCCCACGTAGAAGTACTCCGCCGACAGGAGGCAGAACGGGCAGTGGTGGGTGGGCAGCTCGTAGAAGCCGGGAGCCACCCAGGCCACGACGGCGGCGACGGAGATCCCGCCGAGGAGGACGGAGAGAACGGAGAAGAGCACCGGAGACCGGCGGCGCCGGACGGCGTGCCAGCCGGCGCCCAGCGTGGCCGCGAGACCGGCGAAGAAGACGGCCCGGGTCTCGGGGACCGGCAGCGAGGCGAGCCCGGCGCCGACGCCCCCGGCCGCCTCGTCGAACACCGTGGCGCAGCAGGAGGTGATGATCGCCGGATCCAGGTCGGCGAAGTAGCGGAGCTGGACGGCGTTCTCCGCCGCCAGGGCGCCGGCGAGGACGGGGAGTGCCAGGTGCCTGGCCCGTACCAGGCCGGTGCTCGCCGCCGCCGGAGCCGCGTGGTGGGCCACCAGCCACAGGCCGCAGAGTGCGAAGACCGCCAGCTTGATCGACAGGGTGGGGTACCCGAAGGGGCTCGCGTGGAGGGTGCCGGCGGCGCACATGGCGCCGGTGAACAGCGGGTGGAGTTGCTCCACCGTGGCGACGAACAGAGCGACGGACAGGAGCTGCCAGACCAGGACGACGGCGACCGTGGTCTCCACCAGGAACGCCCGGCGCTCCCGGGAGAGCTGCCGTGCGCTCGCGTCGTCCGGATTCCAGCCGGCGACCACGGAGAGGGACGCCCCGGCCGCGACCGCCGCGACCGCGCACGCCAGGGCGGAGCAGACGAGCAGGGCGAGCACGGCGGGGCTCAGCAGCATCGGAGCACCCGTCCGTCGCGGATCCGCACGATTCGCGAGAAGATCCCGGAGTCGCAGAGCACCGGGTCGTGGCTCGCCACGATCACGGTCTTGCCCCCCTCCAGGAGGTCGGAGACGACGCCGAGGAACGAGCGGGCGGTGCCCGAGTCGAGGTGGGCGGTGGGCTCGTCCGCGAGCAGCACGGGGGGGTCGTTGATCAGCGCCCGGGCGATGGCCACCCGTTGCTGCTCGCCGCCCGAGAGCCGCTCCACCGGGATCGTGGCCCGATCCTCCAGGGCGAAGCGATCGAGCAGCGCCGTCGCCCGGGGGCGCAGGTCGCCGTCGACCTCGGGACACGGCAGCGCCGGCAGCATCACGTTCTGCAGGGCCGATGCGCCGCGGATCAGGTGGTGGCTCTGGAAGACGAAGCCGAAGCAGCGGCGGCGCAGCTCGGAGAGACGGTCTTCGGTGAGGCGGGTGACGTCCCGGCCGCCGATCCGGATGCGCCCCGCCGTCGGCCGGATCAGGCAGCCGATGAGACCGAGCAGGGTGGTCTTGCCGGAGCCGCTCGGCCCCTCGACCAGGGTGGCCGAGCGGTCCGGGATCGTCAGGGCGGGGCAGGAGACGGCGGGGCGCTCGCGGACCGTGTCGGAGGAGAAGACCTTGGCCACCTCGGAGAGCTCGATCAGCACCGGCCGTGGTGCCGGCGTGTCGACCCCATCGATCCTCATGCCAGACTCCGGCATGACCGCCCCTCCTGTCGTAGCTCAGCGCCCCGTCGAGGGCGCGTGCAAGGTGGCGAGCAGCTCCGGTGTGACCTCCTCGAAACGGACGATCCTGTCGCCGTGGTGATCGCTCAGGAACTCCTCCGCCTCCGCGGCGGTGGCGTGGGGGACGAGCTCGGCCCCCATCGGCCCGGCCACGTCGCTTCCGACGACGAACAGGGCCCCTTCGGCGGGAATCGTCCGCCGGTCGTAGTAGGCCGTCACCAGCGCCCGCTCGATCGGCGGACGCCGGCGCTCACCGGCGTGCTTGTCCGGGTGGAGCAGGTACTCGAACAGGCACTTGGGGCCGTCGAAGAAGGCCGTCGAGCCGTCTTCGAAGACCACGCCGGCCACCCACTCCGGATACCGGGCGACGAACATCCCGCAGACCGCGCACAGGTCCCGCGCGTCCGGCCGGAGGCCGGAAGATTCGGAGAGCTCGCGGGCGGTGCCGGAAGCCTCCGGCGCCGCCTCCGTGTCCGGCGGGATCCCCGGTGCGATCCCCGGTGCGATCCAAACCGCGAGCGCTCCGAGGGTCACGAGACCGAAGATCAGGCTGGACGGCGAAAGAGGGCG
>JASFUJ010000646.1:0-3159 GCA_050050355.1 Acidobacteriota bacterium | reverse complement strand
CTCCCGTGGTCTCAGGTGGATCCCCGCCCGGAGGCGACGCAAGATTCACGCCGGAAGGGCTCGTGCGGCCGGCCGGCCGGTCGCACGCACTCGGTGCCACTCCTCGCCACTCCTTGCCCCTCCTTGCTAGACTCCCGCCTCCGTGGTTTCCGCCCAGACAGCTCTCTGGCTCGTCGTGGCGAGCGGCTCCTTGTTCGAGGGTGAGATCGTCGTCGTCGGCTTCGCGGTCCTGTCGGCCGCCCCGAGCTTCCCGCTCGGTCCGCTGGCGGTGGCGGCCGCCGGCCTCACCGGAACCCTGATCGGCGACCAGGCGGCCTTCTGGCTCGGACGGACGGTCCGGGACCCGTTCCGGTTCCGGTTCCGGGGCAAGCGGGTGCTGAGCGCGGAGCGGGTCGCCACCCTCGAGCGTTTCTTCGCCGAGCACGGGAGGAAGACGGTCTTCCTGCTGCGCTTCGCCTTCGGCCTGCGCACCGTCGGGTACTTCTTCGCCGGCGCCATGAAGATGCCCTGGCGGCGGTTCACGCTGTCGGAGCTGCCGGCGGCGGTCTGCTGGGTCGGGGCGCTGGTGAGCCTCGGGCACGTCGTCGGCCGGCCGGTGGTCCGGCTCGTGGAGGAGGGCTGGGCGCTGGCGGTGGCCGTCCCGGTGACGGCCGTCCTGGTCGGCCTGGTGATCTGGTTCCAGAAGCGCATGGAGCGGCGCTGAGAGCGGGGCGGGTCGCGGGTCCTCAATCGCCCCGGCGCCAGTCCCGCACCGACGGGGGGATCTCGATCCCCTCGGCCAGGTCCGGCGAGGGCTCGGGGGGGCCGGCCTCGAGGGAGAGCGGGATCACTCCGGCCCAGATCCCGTCGAGCGCCAGGTCCTTCTCCAGGTCGTGGGGTGGGCCGCTCCGGGACTTGGCCGTGGCCTCCTCGAGCGGGATCTCGATCACCTCGGTGGCGGCGATCTCCTTCGACAGGTGCTCGCGGTACTCCTTGGACCGCCCGGGGATCAGGTGGTCGGTCAGGGCGTCGAGGGCGCGCGCCTTGGCCTCCTCGCCCTCCACGGGGCGCCCCCGGCCGAACAGCACCACCGAGCGGTAGTTCATGGACGAGCTGAAGCCGCTCCGGGCGACCACCAGGCCGTCCAGGAGGGTCACGGTCACGCACACCTCGGCGCCGGAGCGCAGGTGCTTCAGCAGGCGGCTGGCCACGCCGCCGTGGAGGAGCAGCCGGTCCCCGTCGCGGGCGTAGCCCATGGGGATCACGGTTGGCTGGTCGTCGACGGCGATCCCCACGTGGGCCACCAGGCCGGCGTCGAGGATGGCGTGGACCTCCTCGCGTTCCCGGCTGCCCAGCTCCGGCACCCGGCGCAGGGTGCTCCGTTCGGTCTGCGGGTAGGTGGCTCCGCTCATGTCTCTCCCGTTCGTCCGTTCTTCTGTCGTCCGTTCGTCCTCGGTGCCCGCTCTCCGCGGGCCGGGGGAGGCTCCCTAGAAGGAGTGCGTGCCGGGGCCGTCAGGAGGTCAGCCGATCGATGCGCTCGCGCCGGACGGCCCGCTCCGCGGCCCGCCCGCAGGCGCGGATCAGGGGCGGCAGGCCCGCGAACCGGGGGTCCGAGGTCGCGCCCCGGTGGTAGCGGGCGTAGATCTGCTGGAGGATGCCGGCCAGCTTGAGCTGGCCGTACGCATAGTAGAACACCGGGTCGTCCACCGTCCGGCCGGTGCGCCGCTCGTAGCGCTCCACCACCTCGCGCCGGGACAGGCTGCCGGGCTCGGCGGTGAGCCGGGGCACCGGCGCCAGCCGGAGCTCCGCCGGGTCGTCCGCGGCGATCCAGTAGGCCAGGCTCGACCCCAGGTCCATGAGCGGATCGCCGACGGTGGCCATCTCCCAGTCGAGGACCGCCAGGATCTCGGGCCGGCCGGAGGCGCCGTCCGGGGCCAGGCTCTCCGGGGTCAGCACCAGGTTGTCCAGCTTGAAGTCGTTGTGGATCAGCGCGGCAGGCGGCGGCCCGGCCGGCCGGCTTCGGCGCTCGCCGAGCCGGGCGATCAGCCAGTCGGCGGTCCGCTCCACCTCCGCGACGTCCTCGGTCCGGGCCGCCCGGTAGCGCTCGGCCCAGCCGCGCACCTGGCGTTCCACGTAGCCCTCGGGGCGGCCGAGCCCGGAGAGCCCGGCGGCCTCCGTGTCGACGGCGTGCAGCTCGGCGAAGGCGTCGACGAACGCCTCCGTGAGGCTGCGGCGGGCGTCGTCCCCCGGGGCCCGGTTGGAGGCGGATTCGGGGCCGGATTCGGGTCCGGACCCGCCTCCGGACCCGGAGCCGGGCCCCCCGCGGAGGATCACCCCGCGGACCCGCTCCATCAGGTAGAACGGCGCCCCCAGGACCGACGGGTCGTCGCAGTAGAGGAGAGGCCGCGGGGCCTTCGGATAGACCCCCTGGAGCGCCGAGAGGATCCGGTGCTCCCGGGCCATGTCGTGGGCGGTGGCCACGTCCGAGCCGAACGGGGGGCGCCGCAGGACGAGCTCCCGGGACCCCTCGGGGTGGATCAGCCGGACCAGGTAGGTGAGGTTGGAGTAGCCGGCCGGGAACTGCTCGATCTCCAGGCGCTCGACGGGCGGGGTGTCCCCCCTGCCTGTGGGACCGCCTGTGGGACCGGCCGGCCGCGCGCGCAGGTAGGCGAGCAGCGCCTCCCGGTCCAGCTCCTCGCCGGCGCGCACCGGGGCGGGCCGATCGATCGGAGTGCGAGGCGTGGGCGGGTCGTCGCGCATCGATCGACTAGAGTACCCCGAGCCGCCCATGATCACCGCCCTGGTCCGCCCTCCGACCCCCGCCCTCGCCCGCTGCGCCCTGACCTTCGTCGAGCGGGCGCCGATCGACCCCGGGCGGGCGCTCGCCCAGCACCGGGCCTACGTCCGGGCGCTCGAAGCGGCCGGCGCCCGGGTGATCGAGCTCCCGGCCGCGCCGGAGAGCGGCCCGGAGCTGCCGGACGCCCCGTTCGTCGAGGACGCGGCGGTCCTGCTGGACGGGCTCGCGGTCCTCGCCCGCCCGGCCGAGGCGCTCCGGAGGCGCGAGCTTCCAGCCGTCGAAGCGGCCCTGGCGCGGCTCGGCTCGGTGCGCATCGCGGGCAGGATCGAGTCCCCGGCCACCCTGGAAGGGGGCGACGTGCTCCGCATCGGCCGGCGCCTCTG
>JASFUJ010000645.1:0-3165 GCA_050050355.1 Acidobacteriota bacterium | reverse complement strand
CCCGGCGGCCCCCGGTACCGTTCCCGACCCGGCGCAGGAGCGCCGGGAGCACCAGGACCGTGACCGCCACGAGCGACGCCGCGTAGACGGCGCCGAAGCGGGTCATCCGGTCGACCCCGCCGAAATATCCCCCGGGCATGTCGACCGCGACCTGGCCGACGAGGCCGACCGCGCACGCCCCCACGAGCCGCGCCGCGGCCAGCAGCCGGCGCCCGGTCGCTGCGCTCTCGGTCGACATCTCGCCCGACATTTGGCCCGACATCTGGCCGATGTTACTCGCTGCCCGGGCTGACCGGTAGGATCGGCCGGAGGAGGCCGGATGCCCACCGAGCAACGCACCGAGCTGAGCCGCGACCTGGGGCTGTTCACCATCACGATGGTGGGCGTCGGTGCCATGATCGGCGCCGGGATCTTCGTCCTGACCGGGATCGCGGCCGGCACCGCCGGGCCGGCGCTGATCCTGGCCTTCGCCGCCAACGGCGTGGTCACCTTCCTGACCGCCCTCGCGTACGCCGAGCTCGGCTCCGCGATCCCGGAGGCGGGCGGCGGGTACCTGTGGGTCAAGCAGGGGCTGCCGGGACCGAACGCCTTCCTCGCCGGCTGGATGAGCTGGTTCGCCCACGCCGTGGCCGGAAGCCTCTACGCCCTCGGCTTCGGCTCGTACCTGGGCCTGGTGCTCGAGGAGCTCGGCTGGCTGCCGGCGAGCCTCTCCGCCGACCAGTTGGAGAAGCCCCTGGCGGTGGCGGTCGCCGTCCTGTTCGTGGCGATCAACTTCAAGGGGGTGTCGGAAACCGGGCTGGCGGGCAACGTCGTCACCATGGCCAAGGTGGCGATCATCGGGGTGTTCGTCGTCACCGGGCTGTGGGCCATGTTCAGTGGATCCGGTGGGTCCGGGACGGCCGGCGGCTGGAACAACTTCACGCCCTTCGCCCCGGAAGGGCTGACCGGCGTGCTGACGGCCATGGGCCTGACCTACATCGCCTTCGAGGGCTACGAGATCATCGTTCAGGCCGGCGAAGAGGTCAAGGACCCCAAGCGCAACATCCCGCGCGCCGTCTTCTGGTCGCTGGCGATCGTCATCCCGATCTACATCCTGGTGGCGATCGCGGCGGTGGGTGCGGTCGACACCGGCGACGGGACCCCCACCTGGCAGTGGCTCGGAGCCCACCAGGAGCTGGGGCTCGCCGAGGCGGCGCGACAGTTCATGCCGCTGGGCACCACGCTGTTGCTGGTGGGCGGCCTGCTGTCGACCATGTCCGCCCTCAACGCCACCACCTTCAGCTCCACCCGCGTCTCCTTCGCCATGGGCCGGGACCGCAACCTCCCCGACGCGTTCGCCAGGGTCCACGACCGGACCCGCACGCCCTATCTGGCGCTCGCCGCCTCCGGCGCGCTCATCATCTTCATGGCGGTGACCCTGCCGATCGAGGACGTGGCCGCGGCGGCGGACGTGATGTTCCTGCTCCTCTTCCTGCAGGTGAACGTGGCCATCATCACCATCCGGCGCAAGTACGGCGACATGCTGGACTACGGCTTCCTGATCCCGTTCTTCCCGGTGCTCCCGGTGGTGGCGATCGTGCTGATGCTGGGGATCGCGGCGTTCATGTTCCACTTCTCGCCCGTCGCCTGGTACTTCGTGGTCGGGTGGATCGGAATCGGCTTCCTGCTCTACTACACCTACGCCCGCCGGCGCGAGCACGAGAAACGGGCCACGCCGGTGGTGCTCCGCGAGGAGCTGAGCCGTGAGGAGGGCTACCGGATCCTCCTGCCGATCGCCGAGCCGGACCGGGCCCGGTCCCTGATCCGGCTCGCCGCGCTCATGGCCCGCAGTCACGGGGGCGAGATCACCCTGCTCCACGTCATCCCGGTTCCCGGGCAGACGCCCCTCCGGGTGGGGAGGGAGTGGATCCGGGAGGCCCGCGACGAGGTCCTCGACCGGGCCGAGGAGCTGCTCGGCGCCGAGGAAGTGCCGTTCGACGTCGTGATCCGCGTCGCGCACAAACCGGCCGACGCGATCCTCGACGAGCTGACCGAAGAGGACGTGGACATGATCGTCATGGGCTGGCGGGGGCATTCGCGGCATCCGCGCACGGCGATCGGCTCCAACATCGACCACGTGCTGCGCCACGCCGATTGCCACGTGCTGGTGTTCAAGGGGCGGGACCTGGAGGGAATCGAGTCGATCCTGGCTCCGGTCTCCCACCCGGAGCAGGCGCACCTGATCCACGAGGTCGCCGGCGTGCTGGCGGCCGAGAGGGGCGCCCGGATCCGCCTCTACCACGCGGTGGATCCGGCCGCCTCCGCCGCGGCCCGGGAGCGCGAGATCGAGGAGATTCGCGAGGCGCTGGTGGAGCGGACGGAGGAGACGGAGGACGCGGCCGGCGGGGAGGCCGGACCGGACACCGGGAACGACGCTCCGGAGATCGAGATCGAGGAGACCCGCAACGTCACCCTGGGCATCGTCCGCCGTTCGGACGAGTACGACCTGACCCTGATCGGCGCCAGCCGCGAAGGCTGGTGGCGCAAGCTGGTGGCCGGGACGATCCCGGAGCGGGTCATGCGCCGGGCGCGCGGCCGCCTGCTGCTGGTCAAGCACCGGCGCTCGGTGATCCGCTCCCGCGTTCTCGACGTCATCGACTTCTTCCGCGATTAGGGTTCGGGAGGAACCGGCCATGAGCCTCGAAGACCTACGAGACCAGGACGTTCTGCTCCCCGAAGACCGCTGGGGCGAGCACAGCCTCGAGACCACCGTCCCCCGGTGGTGGCTCCTCGCCGCCCTCCTGGTGGCGCTCGGCGGCCTGGTGGCGACCTACCTGGGCGACGGCGGCGGCTGGACGTGGTTCGGTGTCGCGACCTTCCTCGCCGCCCTCTACGCCGCGACCATCTTGTGCGACCGGGCGATCGAGCGCCAGCGCGAACGGATGACGCGGCGCTGACTCACCGCCGCCCGAGCGGTGAGGGTCCGTCCTCGTCCCGCTCCAGGTCCGTCTCCGCCTCGAGATCGAGCTCGATGTTGGGCAGGTATTCGCGCTCGCCCCGGAAGTGCTTGAGGGACTTGCCGAAGACGGCCGCCAGGTACCGGTCGGCCCACCAGAAGACGTCCTGGCGGCGGATGCGCCGCCGCATCCGCTTCATGCGCTCCTTGCGCTCCTCCGGCGGCAGGGC
>JASFUJ010000644.1:0-3175 GCA_050050355.1 Acidobacteriota bacterium | reverse complement strand
GCCAGCCCCAGCAGGGCGGAGCCGGCCGCGACCACGATCATGCCGTCCACCAGGAGGCGCACGCGCCGCTCCCCCCGGACCAGCATCAGCGCCAGCGGCAGCGGCAGCAGGTTGAACGGGACGGAGAGGGCCCGCAGGCTGGTCTCCACGTCGAGGGAGAAGAGCAGCGAGACGGCGAAGAAGAGCAGGTAGACCCCGAGGGCGAGGATCGGGGGGCGCGCCCGGCTCCAGGCCGCGGACCAGGAATCGCTCCGGCCGGTCGCCCCGGGATCGCTGCCGCGGGCGCGCGCGGGCACCAGGCTGTGGAGCAGGCCGAGGCCCAGGAGGATGTTCGACAGGGCCAGGCCGAAGACCGCCCAGAGCTGCCCCGCGTAGAGCCAGAACCCGAGCGGCCGGGGCTCCTGCCTGGCGCCGCTGTTCACGGAGCTCACGGAGGGGTTCCCGCCGGGGGCCGAGGCTGCCGAGGCTGTCGATCGCACGACCGGATCCATTGCGTCTCGCCGCGTCGGGTCGCGGTCCCCGCCGCCCGAAACGCCCGGGCCCGGCCCGCCGAGCGTGCTAGAGTCTAGCAGCCTCATGAGCCGACGACCCAGTCTCCAGCGGCCGGCGCTCCACTGGGCCGTGCTGGGAACCCTGCTCGCCGCACTGCTCCTGGGGGCCGCCACGTTCGACCGGTCGGGCGGCTCCGGATGGCCGACGGTCATCGGCGACGAGGCCACCTACCTGATGCAGGCGGAGAGCCTCGCCTTCGACCTGGACCTGACCTATTCCCGGCAGGACTTCGACCGCTTCGTCCGCCACTGGGGGGTCGAGCCGGAGGGCCTGATCCTCCAGAAGGGCGAGCACGCCGACGAGATGGTCTACGGCAAGCCGTTCTACTACGCCCTCTGGGCCGCGCCGTTCGTCCGCCTCTCCCCCACCCGCGGACCGTTCGTGGCGAACGCCCTCCTGCTCGCCCTGGCCGCGGTCGCGACGGCGGTCGCGCTCCGGCGCACCGTCGGCGGGACGGCCCCCTCCTGGACGGCGGTCCTCGTCTTCGGCTCCGTGGCCTTCGCCCACGTGTTCTGGGCCCACCTCGACCTGTTCCTGATGTGCCTGACCGCCCTGGGGCTGGCGCTGATCGCCGGCCGGGAGGAGCCCGGGGAGCCGCCCTCCCCGAGCGCCCGGCCCGGGCTGTGGGTCGGCAGACCCGGGCTCTGGGTCGTCCGCGACGGGCTCTGGGTCGTCCGCGACGGGCTCTGGGCAGTTGCCGGCCTGCTGCTGGCGACCGTGGCCTACGCGCGGCCACTGTACGCGTCGCTCTTCCTGCCCGCTGCCCTGGCGGCGTGGCGCCTCCGCCGCTGGCGCGCGGTGGGCGCCCTCGCCGCCGGCGCCCTGGCGCTGACCCTGGGAACGCTGGCGGTCCAGCAGAGCCTGGTGGGGAGCTGGACGAGCTACGGCGCCGAGCGGAGGAGCTTCAACGGGGCGACCGGATTCCCCGAGGTGGACCTGCCGAGCGCCGAGTGGGACGCGATGATCGAGCGGTGGGGCAACGCCTCCTGGCTCCAGCGGCGCGGGTTCGGCGCCCTGACCGGACGCTCCCCGGGCACGCCGCGCCTGTGGGGCTGGAACACGCTCTACTTCCTCGCCGGCGAGACGATCGGGTTCCTGCCGTACCTGCTCCCCGGGCTGCTCGGATTCGTGAGCTGGGGCTTCGGGCGCCGGGGCTCCGGGGGTCGGGAAGAAGCCCGGCCGGACCCGGTACCGGGCCCGTTCCGCTGGGCGCTGGTCGGAGCGGTGATCCTCACGGCCGCGGGCTTCTTCGTCCTCCGCCCGTTCAACTTCTACGGCGGCGGCGGGGCCCTGGCAAACCGCTACATCCTGCCGGTCTACCCGGCCCTCTGGTTCCTCCCCACCCGGCCGGTACGCCCGGCGTGGCTCGCAGGCGCCATCCTGGTGGCCGCCCCCTTCCTGTGGCCGCTCTGGACCGCCCCGCGGGCCTACCCCCTCGACGCGGGCGGCCTGTTCCATCACGTCTCCCCGGTGGCCCGCGCCCTCCTGCCCTACGAGACCACCCAGAGCCACATGCGGCCGACTGGAGCCCGGTTCAACGTCCGCCACCGGGGGCTGTGGATCAAGTCCCTGACGCCGGCGGCGATCTGGACCGACAACGGCGGCGGCACCTTCGAGCTCGACCCCGGCGCCGGCCCCGCCGTGCTCCTGGTGGGCGACGACCGGCCGCTGGAGGCGCTGCACCTGGAGCTCGAGACCGCCGGCCTGCCGGTGACGATCGGCGGTGGCCGGATCACCGGCCGGACGGCCCTCGACGGCGGCCGGACCCGGCTCTGGATCGAGCTCGACGGGCCGCGCGCCCGCCACCCCATGTGGTGGACGGGCGACCAGGACTTCGTCCTCTACGATCTGCGCATCGACGCCGGAGCCCGACCCGGAACGGACGCACCCCATGAGCCGATCGAGCTCACCCTCGCCCCCGCCGCCCGCTGAGGCTCCGGCTCCGGTCGCCCTGATCCCGGCCGCCGGCCGGGCGACCCGTCTCGGCGGGCCCGGCGGCCCGGAGGGGAGCAAGGAGATCCTTCCGGTCGGCCCGTCGCGGCGGCCTGTGGCCCGGTTCCTGCTCGACGGCCTCGCCCGGGCCGGCGTCGACCGGGCCTACGTGATGATCCGCCCCGCCAAGTGGGACGTCCCCCGGCGGCTGGGGGACGGCGGGGACTCCGGCGTGCGGATCGCCTACGTGACGGTCCCGGAGACCCGCTCCATCTGCGAAACGCTCGACCGGGCCCACCCGTTCGTCCGGGACCGGCCTGTGGTCCTCGGCTTCCCGGACATCCTGTTCCGGCCCCCCGACGCCTTCGCCCGGATCGCCGAGCGCTGGCGGGAGGGCGGCGTGGACGCGGTGCTGGCCCTGGTTCCCACCGACCGGCCCCACAAGGCGGACGTCGTCCGCACCGATCCCTCCCGGCGGGTGGTGGGGATCGAGATCAAGCCGCCCATCCGACCGGGTGGGGGGACGGACCCGGCCGCGCCGTACCTCACCTGGATCGGTGCGGTCTGGGGCCCTGCGGTCACCGGCATCCTGCACGAGATGGTGGCGGCGGAGCGGCAGCGGCCGGCCGGCGGGCCGGAGCTCTACCCGAGCCACGTGCTGCTGGAGGGTCTGCGCCGGGGCCTGCGTGTC
>JASFUJ010000643.1:0-3177 GCA_050050355.1 Acidobacteriota bacterium | reverse complement strand
TGGCGGGCGTCGGTGGTGAGGTCCACGGCCTCCGGTGCACCGAGCGCGCGGATGCGGTCCACCTGGATCCACCCCCAGTCCTCCCGCCGGACGTCCGGCTTCAGGTCTCCGGTCAGCGCCTCCTCGCGCATCCAGGTGGAGCGCTCGTTGCGCCAGGCGTTCCAGTACAGGTGGAACCGGAGCTCGTCCGCGGGGACGTCGGTGATGTTGGTCCATTCGAGGACCTGGCGGCCCTCGAGGGTGCGGGCCGCCGGATCGAGACGCACCTCGATGGTGTAGCTCGCGTTGCGCGGCGAGAGGGCGTCGCCGAGCGCCGCCGTGCCGCCGCCCAGGAACGCGACGAGGAGAAGAGCTGTTGCGGGTCTCATGACGACCCCGAATATACCGGGGAACGCTCTGATAGGGTTGCGCGTCACCTGAAGAGGAACATGATGGTTCAGATCTCCAAGAGACGCCGGCTGGAGAAGGAGCTCGGCCTGTTCGACGTCTACGCCGTGGCGACGGGCACCACCCTGTCCGCGGGCTTCTTCCTGCTCCCCGGCCTGGCCGCGGAGCAGGCCGGGCCGGCGCTGGTGCTGGCGTACCTGCTGGCGGCGATCCCGCTGATCCCGGCGATGTTCAGCGTCGCCGAGCTGGGCACCGCCATGCCGCGGGCGGGGGGCGTCTACTACTTCCTCGACCGGAGCCTCGGACCGATGATCGGCACCGTCGGCGGGATCGGCACCTGGATGGCCCTGATGCTCAAGGTGGCGTTCGCCCTGGTCGGGATGGGGGCCTACATCGGCCTGTTCGTGCCCAGCCTCCCCATCACGCCGGTGGCCGTGGCGCTGGCCCTCGCCCTCGGCACGGTGAACGTCTTCGGCGCCAAGATGAGCGGCCGTCTCCAGGTCTTCCTGGTGATCGGCCTGCTGGCGATCCTCGCACTCTTCCTGGGGGCCGGGGTGCCGAGGATCCGTCCCGGCCACTTCGCCGGGTTCTTCGACGCGGGGCTGGGATCGATCGTCTCCACCGCCGGCCTGGTGTACATCAGCTACGTGGGGGTGACCAAGATCGCCAGCCTCTCCGAGGAGGTCAAGAACCCGGAGCGGAACCTCCCCCTCGGAATCTTCCTCGCCCTGGGCACGGCCATGGTGATCTACGGGATCGGCACGGCGGTGATGGTGGGCACGGTGCCCATGGAGGAGCTGCGCGGCGACCTGACCCCGGTGGCGAGCGCGGCGTCCCGGTTCCTCGGTCGCTGGGGCGTCGTCGTGGTCTCGGTGGCCGCCCTCTTCGCCTTCACCTCGGTGGCCAACGCCGGCACCCTCTCCGCCTCGCGCTACCCGCTCGCCATGAGCCGCGACCACCTGATGCCCCGGCTCTTCCGGAAGCTCTCCCGCGGCAAGACCCCGATCGTGGCCATCGTCACCACGGTCGGCGTGATCGTGGCGATCATCGTGTTCCTCGACCCGACCAAGATCGCCAAGCTGGCCAGCGCCTTCCAGCTCCTCATGTTCGCCCTGATCTGCGTGGCGGTGATCGTCATGCGCGAGAGCCGGATCGAGTCCTACGACCCGGGCTACCGCTCACCGCTCTACCCCTGGATGCAGATCGTGGGGATCGTCACCCCCGGCTGGCTGATCGCCGAGATGGGCGGGCTGGCCCTCCTGGTGACCGGCCTGTTCATCGTCGCCGGCGTGGCGCTGTTCGTCTACTACGGACGGCGCCGGGTGGCGCGGAGCGGCGCCTTCTACCACATCTTCGCCCGGCTGGGGCAGCAGGGGCTGGACGCGGGCCTCGACCCGGAGCTGCGCCAGATCATGCGCGAGAAGGGCGTGCGGGAGGAGGACCCGTTCGAGGAGGTGGTGGCGGGGGCCGCCGTGATCGACCTCCACGAAGCGGTGGCCTTCGAGGACCTGGTCTGGCAGGTGTCGAAGATCCTCGCCGACCGGGTCCCGGCGACGGAGAAGGAGCTGGTCGAAGGCTTCCTCGAGGGCACCCGGATCGGCGTGACCCCGGTGGCCAGAGGGGTCTCGCTGCCCCATCTCCGGCTGTTCGACATGGGCCGGCCCGAGATGGTGATGGTGCGGTCCGGGACGGGCCTCCGGGTGGAGGTGATCGACGTCCACGGGGGCCACTCGCCGGACCAGCCGATCCACGCCCTGTTCTTCCTGATCTCTCCCGAGGAGGACCCGAAGCAGCACCTGAGGATCCTCGCCCAGATCGCCGAGCACGTGGACGAGGACGACTTCATGGAGCGCTGGCTCCACGCCCGCAACGAGCAGGTGCTCAAGGAGACGGTGCTCCACGAGGACCGCTACATGAAGCTGCGGCTGACCCCGGACGGCCCCTGCTCCGACCTGATCGGCCGTCCCTTGAAGGAGCTCTCGCTCCCGGACGGCGTCCTGGTGGCCCTGATCCGCCGGGACGGCGACCTGCTCGTGCCCCGGGGCAGCACGACGCTCCGGGAGCGCGACCGGTTGACGGTGATCGGCGGAGCGCGGGAGATCCGGGCGATGCGGGAGCGGTACCGGTGAAGGGCGTCGAGGGACGCACCCACGAACACGCCGAGCCGCCAGCCAGAACCGGCGCGGCCCGAGCCGAGGCGAGCATTGCCCGCGCAGACTCCCAGCGAAGCTTCGCCTCGAACTGACGAGATGTGCGAAGTCGAAGGGACACGAGCTCCGGGCGGTGGCGTCCCCTTCCCACCTCGAGGGTGGGAAGGGGAACGAGGGGATGGGGGGTGATCCAGAGGACCGTCAAGGTTGATCGGGGCGGCGTTCCCGGTGAATCGAGCAAACTTGACTCGATCGTCACGAGCTCGACCTTTGTAGATGTCTACCCGTTCTCCTCCGAGAACGTCACCGTCACCCGGGTCTCGCGCTCCTGCGTGACCATCACCTGGATCGTCCGCTCCCCCTCCTTCGCGGAGAGGGTCTGCGCCCGGGCGCCACCGGTCTCCCAGGAGTTCCTGGCGGTGACCTCGAACCCGCCCGCCTCGAGCTCGTCCTCGTAGAAAGCGACGACCTCCTCCAGCTCGTCCTGCACGGGGAACGAGAACCCGCCCTCGGTCTTGCGCTCGGTCCGGGAGATGAAGGTCCCCTCCGGGTCACCCCCGCCGTAACGCGGAACCCACGCCGGGATCTCCTCGGCGCCACCGGAGCCGACCCGGAACTGCGACTTCCCCTCCTGGTCCCG
>JASFUJ010000642.1:0-3181 GCA_050050355.1 Acidobacteriota bacterium | reverse complement strand
GCTGGGCCACCCACGGCGCGCCGAACGAGATCAACGCCCACCCGCACGTGGACGCCCGCGAGCGCCTGGCCGTGATCCACAACGGGATCATCGAGAATTTCCTCGACCTCAAGCACCGCCTGGAGGGGGAAGGCTGGAGGTTCACCTCCGAGACCGACACCGAGGTGGTGGCGAACCTGCTCTCCTCGCGGCTGGAGCGCGCCGGCGACCTGCGCGCGGCGGTGGCGGAGGCGCTCCCCGAGCTCACCGGCATGTACGCCTTCGCGGCGATCGCCGGGGCCTCGGAGGAAGGCCCCGCGGAGCTCCTGGCCGCGCGCCACGGACCGCCCCTGGTGCTGGGCCTGGGGGACGGCGAGCAGTTCCTGGCGTCCGACCCGACGGCGCTCCTCGCCCACACGCGGAACATGATCTTCCTCGAGAACGGGGACTTCGCCCGCCTGACCGTGGACGGCGTGACCGTCTGGGACGCATCCGGCGAGCGGGTCGAGCGCCCGGTCCAGCGGCTGGACTGGGACCCGATCCAGGCCGAGAAGGGCGGCTACCGCCACTTCATGCTCAAGGAGATCCACGAGCAGGCCCAGGCCGTCCAGGACACCTTCGGCGGGCGTGTGGCTTTCGAGAGCGGCCGCATCGAGCTGCCGGACCTGGGGATCCCGCCCGAAGAGCTCGCCCGGATCGAGCGGGTCCAGCTCCTGGCCTGCGGCACCTCCTGGCACGCCGCCCTGGTCGGGGAGTTCCTGATCGAGGCGCTGGCCCGCGTGCCGGTGGAGGTGGACTACGGCTCCGAGTACCGCTACCGGGAGCCGATCGTCGACTCCCAGGTGCTGGCCGTCGGCATCTCCCAGTCGGGCGAGACCGCGGACACCCTGGCCGCCATGGAGGAGGCCCGGGAGCGCGGGGCGCGGCTGGTGACCATCTCGAACGTCACCGGCAGCCAGGCGACCCGGATCAGCGAGGGCACCGTCTACACCCACGCCGGTCCGGAGATCGGCGTGGCCTCCACCAAGGCCTTCACCACCCAGCTCGTGGCCCTCTACCTGCTCGCCCTCTACCTGCGCCAGTGCCGCGACGGCGGCCCGTCGCAGGAGGAGCTGGCGGCGCTCGCCCACCTGCCCGGAGCGGTGGACGAGGCGGTGGCCGACGAGGCCCGCCTCGAAGAGCTGGCGCGCCACTTCCACCGCGCCGAGGACTTCCTGTACCTGGGCCGGGGCATCAACTACCCCATCGCCCTCGAGGGGGCGCTCAAGCTGAAGGAGATCTCCTACATCCACGCCGAGGGCTACCCGGCCGGAGAGATGAAGCACGGGCCGATCGCCCTCATCGACGAGGACCTGCCGGTGGTGGCGGTGGCGACCGGGCGGGACGCCGTCTTCGAGAAGGTGGTGTCCAACATGCAGGAGGTCAAGGCCCGCGACGGCGTGGTGCTGGCGGTGACCGACCGCGACCCGGAGGAGCTGGGCGGGCTGGCCGACGAGGTGATCCCGGTGCCCCGGGTCTCGCCCTTCCTCCAGCCGGTGGTCAACGTGGTGCCGCTCCAGCTCCTGGCCTACTTCATCGGTGTCCGGCGAGGCGCGGACGTCGACCAGCCCCGCAACCTGGCGAAGAGCGTGACCGTCGAGTGAAGGGACGGGGCGTGCCCGCCGTCCGTATCACCCCATGAAGGAGCCAGTCCAGCGATTCATGATCCCGTCGACCCCGTTCCGCACCCCCGTCCTCGCCTGCGTGCTCGGCCTGCTCGTTGCCGGTCCGGGCGCGGATCTTACCGCCAGGGCCGCCACGGCGGAGGCCCCGTCCGGGGCGTTGATCCGGCCCGTTTCGGACGCCGCCGGATCGCGGCCGTCGTCAGTCGGTGAGCGGTTCGTCTACCGCTGGGAGCTCAAGAAGCTCGCGGCGCTCCTCGGGGGGATCTTCCTCCCGGGGGAAGGGCAGGGCCTGCTGACCTTCGAGCCCCGGGGCGACGACACGCTCCTCACCGAGCTGCTGATCACCTCCGAGCACAGTGACGAAGGGGAGTACTGGCGCTACGGCGCCGAGATCGACCTGAGCGAAGGGCGCGCGACCAAGGCGTGGAGCTCCTACCTCTGGCGCGGCGAGCGGGACTCGGACAGCGCCGAGATCGACGAAGCGGGCGTGATCGACGTGGCCTCCGGCATCTACCGGATCCGCGGCGCCCTGCCGACGCGGCCCCTGCGGCTGCGGATCTGGTCGGACGGGAAAATCTACCCGGTGGTGGTCCAGTTCCTGGGGGACGAGACGCGCACGCTCCCCGGCGGCCGTCGGATGATGGCCCGGCACTACCGCGTGGAGGGGCGCGAGGTCCCTGGCGAGCGTCACTGGAAGGGCCACATGGACCTCTGGTTCGCCCGCGACGGCAACGCCACCCCGATCGAGATCCACTTCGACCGCACCCTGATCGGCGTCCGCCTCCGGTTGGTCCCGGACTAGCCTTCGTCTCGGGGCTCGTCGGCGGCTGAGTAGCCTCCTCCGTCGAAGGGTTCGCCGGGAGCGGGCCGGGGGGCTCCGTCCTGCGGGACGGCGAGCGTGGAAGGGCGGTTGGGCGTGCAACGCTCGCCTCGGCTCGGGCCGCGCCGGCCCCTGAGGGTGGTTGGGCCGGCCCGTGAGCGCGTCCCTCGACGCCCTCCGGCCGGAGCCCCCCGGCCCGCTCCACGGACCACCGCTCGCTGCCCTACCGGCACGACAGAGGCCCAGCCAGCCCACCCGCTCCGGAAGCACCGGGAGGGAGAGCCGGTTGATGGCGCTCCGGCCCCCGGGCGGTGGCGCCCCCTTCTCCCCCCGGGGGAGAGAAGGGGGACGGGGGGTTGTAGGGGGGATCCGGTGGACCGAGGAAGGGGGACGGGGGGTTTGGAGGGGAGATCCGGTTGGTATAGTTCTTGGATGTCCATTGACCGCACTTTCTTTGGAACCCCTATGGAAGGAGGAGCTCCCATGAGACAGACCGATCGACCGATTCTCGTCTTCCTCTTCGTCCTCGCCCTCGCCACCACCCTCGCCGCCGGCTGGGCGTGCCACCCGCAGCCCGGGGACTCGTACGATGACGAGCCGATGGCCGAGACCGAAGAGGTGGAGGCGCCCGAAGAGGCCACCGCCGAGCAGATGGACGCGAGCGTCGCCACCGCGCGGCTCCAGACCGCCGACGGCGCCGACCTGGGCACCGTCACCT
>JASFUJ010000641.1:0-3193 GCA_050050355.1 Acidobacteriota bacterium | reverse complement strand
CCGAGGAGCGCCCCGGCGGCCGCCGGCCCGGCGGTGAGCGCCGTCCAGCGCCAGTCCAGCTTCCGGTGGCGGTGGAAGCCCCAGACCGCACCCGCGTTCTGGAGCAGGATGCCCACCCGGTTGGTGGCGTTGGCCACGGTCGCCGGCAGGCCGGCGAAGATCAGCACCGGCAGGGTGAGGAACGAGCCGCCCCCGGCGATCACGTTGAGCGCCCCGGCCACGAGGCCGGCGGCGAACAGGGCGGCGAGAGCGGTCCAGTCGAGCATCGATCGGGTGGTAGCGTAGCGTCGCGCTGCCGATCAGACAACGTGTCCAGACCTCGTGCCGCAGGAGGCAACCATGATCCGTCGCTCCGCCCCGGTCCTCGCGCCGGTCCTCGCCCTCGCCGCGTTCCTCGTCCTGACCGCCGGCGCCGCTCCGGCGCGGCAGGCCGCCCCGCCCGCCGCCGGCTCCGCCGCCACCGCCGCCACCGCTGAACCCGGCGCGGTCCCCACCCCGGAGGAGATCGTCGGCTTCCCCCTCGGCACCGACGGCCGCCTGGCCTCCTGGAGCGCGCTGGTCTCCTACTACGACGCCCTGGGCGCCGCCTCCGAGCGGGTGGAGGTCCGCCGGCTGGGGGAGACCACCCTCGGCAACCCGTTCCTGCTGGTGCTGATCTCCTCCCCGGAGAACCTGGCCCGCGCGGACCGGCTGGCGGAGATCAACCGCCGGCTGGCGGACCCGCGAGGGCTCGACCGGGGCGGGGCGGACGGCTCGGGCGACCGGGTGGATGCCCTGGTGGCGGAGGGCCGGGCCACGGTCGCGGTGACGGTGGGGCTCCACTCCACGGAGGTGGCGGCGACCCAGATGGCGCCGCTCCTGGCCCACGAGCTCGCCACCGGCGACGACCCGGAGACCCGGCGGATCCTGGACGAGACCGTCTTCCTGCTCTTCCCCTGCTTCAACCCGGACGGCACGGAGATGATCGTCGACTGGGTGGACCGGACCCGGGGGACCGCGTTCGAGGGCTCCAGGTACCCGGACCTCTACCACCACTACGCCGGCCACGACGACAACCGGGACGCCTACATGCTGAACCTGGCCGAGTCCCGCCTGTTCGCCGAGGTGGTCTACCGGGAGTGGCTCCCCCAGATGTACCTGGACGTGCACCAGATGGGGAGCTACGGCGCCCGGCTGTACGTGCCGCCCTACGACGACCCGATCAACCCGAACGTGGACCCGCTGATCTGGACCGAGCACGAGCTGGCCGGAGCCGCCATGGAGGTGGATCTCGAGCGCGCCGGGGTCCACGGCGTGGTGGCCGGCTCGCCGTTCACCGGCTGGTGGTTCCCGTCGTTTCACATGGTCACCAACCACCACAACATCGCCGGCATGCTGACGGAGACCGCCAGCGCCAAGATGGCCTGGCCGCTGCGGATCCACCCGCAGCAGCTCCGGCCCCACGGCCGCAAGCACGAGCTCTACGGGCCGATGCAGATCTTCCCCCACCCCTGGCCGGGCGGGTGGTGGACGCTGGAGGACATGATCCGCCAGCAGCGGATCTCGACCCGCTCGCTGCTGGCGACGGCCGCCCGGAACCGGGAGCTGTTGCTGCGCAACATGGTCTTCAAGGCGCGCCGGACCATCGAGCGGGGGCGGACCGAGCCGCCGGTGGAGTTCGTGATCCCGGCCGGCCAGCACGACCCGCTGACGGTGGACGAGCTGGTCGCCCGGCTGATGGCCAACGGCGTCGAGATCTCCCGGGCGACCGGGGACTTCGTCCACGAGGGCCGGGCGTACGAGGCCGGCTCGTACGTGGTCTCCACCGCCCAGCCGAAGGGGGTGCTGGTGCGCTCCCTCCTGGGGCGGATCCACTACCCGGACGACGCCACGACCCGCCGGGCCGACGGCTCGGTGATCCCGCCCTACGACCTGGCCGCCTTCGTCCTGGCGGAGCACATGGGGGTCGAGGCGGTGCCGGTGGGCTCGCCGGTGGGCGCGCTGCTGGAGGATCTGGCCGCACCCCCGCGGCCGGCGGGGGAGGTGCGCGGCACCGGCCAGGCGGGCTGGCTGGTGTCCCACGCCACCAACGCCTCCTTCCGGGTCACCAACCGGGTGCTGGAGCAGGGGGGCGAGGTCTACTGGCTGCGGAGCCTGACCGAGGCGGACGGCCGCACCTGGCCGGTGGGGACCCTGTGGATTCCTGCCGGAGACGGGACCGGAGACGGGGCCGGCGGGGAGGTCGAAGGCCCCGGAGGCCCGGAGAGCATGGCGGCCGATCCGACGATGGCGGTCGGGCAGGACGCGGAGCCGGGGGCGGACGAGACCGGCATGGGGGACCCCGAGCCTCCCGCCGCCCCGGCCGGCAACCCCGACGCCGCCCGGATCGAGGAGCTGGCCGCCGAGACGGGGGTCTCCTTCCACGCCCTCGCCCGGCCGCCCGAGGGCTCGGCCTGGCGGCTGAAGCCGCTCCGGCTCGGGATGTACCGGCGCTACCTGGGCGGCAACATGGACGAGGGCTGGACCCGTCTGCTGTTCGACCGCTGGGGCTTCCCCTACGAGCGGATCGAGGCCGACGACGTCCGCGCGGGCGCGCTGGCCGACCTGGACGTCTTCCTGGTGCCGGCCGACGACCTGGAGGCCCTCCGGGGCGAAGGGAACGTGCCGGAGCCGCCGGAGGGCGAGCCCGAGGCCTACCCGGAGATCTTCCTGCCGCCCGAAGCGACCGAGGGGCTGGACGAGGAGGCGATCGGCGCCCTGAAGGGCTGGGTCCGCGGCGGCGGCACGCTGGTGCTGCTGGACGAGGCGTCGGCCCTGGCCTGGGAGGAGCTGGGCGTGCCGGTGGCGAACGCCGTCGAGGGCCTGCCGCCCGAGGAGTACCTGTGCCCCGGCTCGACGCTCCGCGCCCGGTTCGACACCGGCCATCCGCTGGCCTACGGCATGCCCGGGGAGGCGCTGATCCTCAACCGCTGGAGCCCGGCCTTCGAGATCGAGCGGAGCGCCCTCAACGAGCGGATCTCGACGCCGATCGTCTATCCGGAGGACGCCGGGCCCGGCGAGTCTCTGCTCCGGAGCGGCTGGCTCCTCGGGGCCGAGCACCTGGAGGGCAAGGCCGCCGCCCTGGACGTGGAGTACGGCGACGGCCGGATCCTCATGATCGGCTTCCGCAGCCAGCACCGGGCCCAGACCCACGGCACGTTCAAGGTGTTTTTCA
>JASFUJ010000640.1:0-3194 GCA_050050355.1 Acidobacteriota bacterium | reverse complement strand
GGCCGGCTCGGCCGTCCTGGCCGTCCAGGTCGTCCTGGAGGGGGCGGATCGCCACCGACGCGCTCTGGTCGTCCTCGGACAGGAAGGCGCCCAGGTCGACGTCGAAGACCGCCGCCCCCTCGGCCGGCGTGCGATGGAACACCAGCGGTACGAGGCCCGAGGCGGGCACGGCGAGCTGGAGGGAATCCTCCTGGGCGCCGACGAGGGACAGCCCCTCCACCGCCCCGGCCACGGGGGCCGTGGCCATCAGCAGGAGCGCCGCCCACGCCAGCGGTCCTCCACGCCTCGGCAACCGGCTCGACACCGTTCGAAGGCTCCTCGCAAGCTCCAGGGATCAGGTGATCTGCTGGGATCGAGCGTAGCACACGGGGAACGGACGCCCCGGCAGGGCAAGGTAGCCGGGCAAGCGGGTTCCGGAGGCGTGCCGGTCTCCGGGCGACGGCCGGGGTGGTGCGGTGGAACCCTGCTATCGCACGTTCACGCGGTCCCCCGCTGCGGCGTTGTTGGTCTCGTCGGTCTCGTTCAGGATCTCCGTCGGGTCGACGATGGCACCCCAGTAGTAAAAGCCCTTCTCGATGTCGAGGGGGACCAGCACGTCGGCCCAGAACCGGAACGTCTCGCCGGCGTCCAGGCTGCTCCCCGAGAACGATCCGATCTGGATGTCGCCGGTGTCGATCACCGGATCGGTCGACAGGTACCACCTGACGTAGTACGCGGCCCTCGAGGGGGTGCGCCCCGGCGCGGTGTCCGGCCCGAGGTTCGTCAGGTAGGTGTCGAGGCGGGTGTAGGTCCCCGGGGCCACGCGCTTCGCGCCCCCTTCGACCTCCCCGAGATCGACGGTGAGGTCGTACTGCAGCGTGGACGGGGAGAGGGTGATCGGATCGCCCACCAGGACGTTGTTGGTCTCGTCGCTTTCGGTGTAGTTGGAGTAGCCGGCGCAATCGCTGTCCGCCTTGGCGGCGAGATAGTAGGCGCCCGTCGGAACGGAGGCGTCCGCGAACAGGGTGATGTCCGTCGTCGCGCTGCCCCCCGCGGTGAGGAGGCCGGAGTCGACGAAGGCGTAGCCGACGCACGCGTCGTCAGGGCCGATGGTCGATGCGGTGTCGGGCGACAGATAGACGGCGAACGTGACCGAGTTGAAGAGATCCGCGTCGTCCGCGCCCTGGTTGGCGATGGTCACCGTGGCGACGAAGCTCTCGCTGGTCGCGGCGTCGGTCGGTCCGAGGACCTGGGTGATGACCAGGTCGGGCTGAGCCCTGGCCTCGGAAGCGCCGATCATCAACACCATGGCGATCAGCGGGAGGAACCGGTTCCGCCTGTTCGTCTTCATTGCATTCCCTCCGGGTCGAAGTTCGGTGATGGTGCCGGAACCCGGCGCACGGGAGCGCTCACGGCCGGGTCGGCCCGACTCGACGGGTCGACCCGTCCCGCGGGAACGCCCACCGCCGGCTCCTCGGTCACCTTGACAGTCCAGGTCTTGCGGGCGAAGGTACCAGGAGCCCGCGAAAAGTCAGTCAAGCCGTTGACAAAGAGAGTCCACGAAGTCGTCATTGCTCCGGTGCTGGAGGCGTCTCCGACCGGTGGGGGCTGGCCGGGCGGACGGATGGACCGGGGCCGGGTCGTCGCGGTCCGAAACACTCGCGGCGCGGAGGTCACCTCCGGGTTGAAAGGAGCCGGTTTCATGGGCAGGAGACGGAGTCAGCGAATTCGTACCATCATCCGGGCGGTGATCGGGATCGCGTTCTTGGCCCTGACTTCGGCGGCCCTGCCGCCGGCGGTCCCGACTCCAGCGGTCCGGGCTTCGGTCGAGCCGGCGCCGCCCGCGAGCCGGCCGTGGGCCGAGGCCACCGCCGGCCTCCTGGTCCGGGAGGAGTGGACCCGGGCCATCTTCGGCGGTTTCATCGGTTCGGTCGGGCTGAGCGTGGCCGACCTCGACGGCAGCGGCGACCAGAAGATCGTCGCCTCCGCCCGGGGCGGCGGCGGGTCCTACTGGTACGTCCTCTCCGATTCCGACGGCGGCTACCGGCAGGAGTGGGTGAGCCCCCTGTACGTGGGCTTCGAGCACTTTCTCGGTCTCTCGGCCGTCCGGACGGCCGAGCTGGACGGAGCGCCCGGAGCGGAGATCGTCGTGGCCTCGGGCAACGAGGTCTTCGTCCACGACGGCGCCACCCGGGAGTTGCTCACCACCGTCCGGACGGCACCGCGGGCGATCGCGGATCTCCAGGTGGCCGACGTGGACGGGGACGGGGAGCCGGAGGCCGTCGTGTGCGGACGCGACGACCCGTCCGAAGACAGCACGGGGCTGTTCATCTACGACCTCGCCACCGGCCGGGAGGAGCTCGCCGCCGAAGAGCACCGGTGCCTCCGGGTCGCCGTCGGGAACGTCGACGGCGACCCCAGTCCGGAGATCGTCCTCGGGAGCAACACGCAGCCGGGGCTGGTCGTCGACGGCGCCACTCACGGCGTGGAGTGGACCTACCCTTCGGGCTTCGGCCGGTTCGTCCGTCTCGGGGACCTGGACAAGGACGGCATGGACGAGATCGTCGCGGGACCGCGCTCGCCGGGCCTCGTCATCTACGACGCCGAGCTGCGCTCCCCCTCCTGGGAGATCCCCCTCGACGTCAGGGTCGACGAGCTCGAGGTGGCGGACCTCGAGGGGGACGGCCGGCTGGACATCGTCTTCGGCGAGGCCGCGTTGCGCCGGATCCACGCGTGGGATCCGCGGGCTCGGGCCCGCAAGTGGACGATCACGAACCCCACGGACGGGGTCGACGCCCTGGCGGTCGGGGACCCGGACGGCGACGGCGACCGCGAGCTCCTCTGGAGCGCCGGCGGCATCTCCACCGGCCCGGACTACCTCTTCACGGCGGACGCCCGGACGCGCGCGCTGGAGTGGCAGAGCCAGGACCTGCAAGGCCCCTTCCGCGCCCTCGACTTCGGGGACGTGGACGACGACGGCCGGCCCGAGCTCCTCTACGGCAGCGCCTCCACGGACAGCGGCTACGGCGACGGCTTCTTCTTCGTCCACGACGCCCGGACCAAGGAGCTGGAGTACGAGAGCGGGCCCACCACCGGCAGCAACTGGCTGGGGATCCGGCGGATCCGCCACGCCGACGTGGACGCCGACCCGCAGGCGGAGCTCTTCGTCACCACCAGCGATGGGTACACCGGGATCCTGGTCGCCTACGACGGGA
>JASFUJ010000639.1:0-3202 GCA_050050355.1 Acidobacteriota bacterium | reverse complement strand
ACCGGGAGGGCATCGCCACCCGGCTCCTGGTGAGCCCGGAGGGACGGACCAGCCTCTACGCCCGTCTCGAAGCCGAATCCCCGAGCGCCGGAGCGCTGGTGCTCCTGCATCACCTGGACGTGGTGCCACCGGGGCCGGGATGGAGCGTGGATCCGTTCGCGGGCGAGATCCGCAAGGGGCGTCTGTACGGCCGCGGGGCGCTCGACATCAAGAGCCTGGGCATCGCCCAGCTCGCGGCGGTGATCGACCTCAAGCGCCGGGGAGTGCCGCTGGTGCGGGACGTGATCTTCCTCGCCGTCGCCGACGAGGAGCGCGGAGGTCTCCAGGGGACCGCGTGGCTCCTGGAGCGGCACGGCGCCCTGTTCGACGGTGCGGCCGCGGTCCTGGGGGAGGGCGGCGCCAACCGGACGGTCAACGGCCGTCACCTCTGGGCCGGGATCGAGGTGGCCCAGAAACGGCCGCTGTGGCTCCGGGTGACCGCCCGGGGACGCGGCGGGCACGGCTCCGGCCTGAACCCGGCGAGCGCCAACCACCGGCTGATCGCCGGCCTCGCGGACGTGCTGGACCGGGAGCCGGAGTACCGGGTCACGGCCCCCGTCCGGCAGTACCTGGGGGCCCTGGCGCCGCTCCACAACGAGAAGTACCGGCGGATCTTCACCCACCTGGACGACGTGATCGGCGAGGACGGCCCGGCCGAGAGCCTGCTCCCGGGGCTGCTCAACCTGTTCGTCGACACCTTCCAGGTCACCGTCCTCGACGCCGGCGAGAAGATCAACGTCATCCCGGACCGGGCCGTGGCCGAGGTCGACGTGCGGCTGCTGCCGGACACCGACGCCGAGGGCTACCTCGGGGAGGTGCGGCGGGCGCTCGGAGCCGGCGTGCAGGTGGAGGTGGTCCTCACGTCGCCGCCGGCCCCCGCGTCCCCGGTCGATCATCCGATCTACCGGGCGGTGGCCCGAGTGCTCGACGAGACCGCTCCGGTGGTCCCCGCGTTCATCCCGGGGTTCACCGACTCCCGGTACTTCCGGGAACGGGGCGTTCCGGCCTACGGCGTCTCCCCGTTCTTCCTGGAGCCGCAGACCTTCCTCGGGATTCACGGGATCGACGAATCGATTCCCCTGGACGAGCTCGATCGCGGGATCGAGCGGATGAGGCGGATCGTCGAAGCCTGTGCCGCCGCCTCGCCGGAGACCGCTCCGGTCCCCGGTGGACCTTGAAATGCTGTAAGCTGTGTGAGGTCAATTATTTACATATAAATGTGCATGCATCGATAATCTTCGACTCTTCCCGAACCGAGGGGCCGGTCCGGACACCGATTGGAGAACCCCATGCGTCAGCCCATCGACCATGACGACGGCTTCACCCTGATCGAGCTGCTGATCGTGATCGCGATCATCGGCATCATCGCCGCGCTGGTGATCCCCAACCTGCTCGACGCCATGCACAAGGCGAAGCAGAAACGGAGCATGGGGGACATCAAGATCGTCGGGACGGCCCTGATGAGCTGGCTGACCGACCAGAGCGGAGCCGCGGCGGCGGCCGGCGCCGCGACGATCGACGTGTCCGACATGCCCCTCCAGGCGCGCGAGGACCTCGCGGCGATTCTGGTCCCCCAGTATCTCCAGGAGATTCCCGAGCGGGACGGCTGGCTGGCGGACTACGAGTACCGGCTCGACCTGGAGGATCCGGAGGGGGACCTGGTGTTCAGCGTCCGGAGCCTGGGCCGGGACGCGATCGCGCAGGGGACGGAGTACACCATCGGTCCGTTCGATCCCACCGACTACGACCAGGATCTGGTCTGGGTCGACGGCGGCTTCATCCGCTGGCCCGACCGCGGGTCCTGACCGGATCGCGGAGGTGGGCGTCGGGGCACTAGAATGACGCGGTGTCTCCGCTTCAACGCATCCTGCTCGACGTCTGGGCCGCCCTCCTGGGGCTGGTCAGCGGCAGCTACCTGAACGTCGTCGTCCACCGGCTGCCGCGGGGGATCTCGACGGTCTTCCCCCCGTCCCACTGCCCGGCCTGCGACGCACGGATCCGGCCCCTCGACAACCTGCCGATCGTCTCCTGGCTGCTGCTGCGCGGGCGCTGCAGGAGCTGCGGCGCCGGCATCTCCCCGCGCTACCCGCTGATCGAAGGGGTCACCGGGATCCTGTTCGTGGCCAGCGCCGAGCGCTTCGGCTTCACCCTCGCGGCCCTCGCGGGGGCCGTCTTCTGCTGCTCGATGATCGTCCTGACGGCGATCGACGTCGAGTACCTGATCCTCCCGGACCGCATCACCCTGCCGGGGATCCTCGCCGGCGTCGCGCTCCAGCCGTTCCTCCCGACCGGGCCGGGGCAGCCCTGGCCGGGGATCGTCGGGGCGATCCTCGGAGCGGCCCTCGGGGCGGGGGTCCTGCTCGTGGCCTACGGCGGCTGGTGGCTGCTGCGCCGGGAGGAGGGACTGGGGCTGGGCGACGTCAAGATGCTCGCCATGATCGGCGCCTTTCTCGGAGCGGGGGGGGTCGTGGTCGCCCTGTTTCTCGGGGCGTTCGCCGGTGCCCTCTTCGGGCTGACGCTGGTGGCCGCCGGCCGGGGCGGGATGCGCTCGAAGATCCCGTTCGGCGCCTTCCTGGGCGGGGGCGCCGTGGTGGCCCTGTTCTTCGGCCCCGAGCTCGTGGCCCTCTACCTGCGCGCGCTCTTCGGAGCCGGCGTCCCGGCGCCATGACCGGCCGCCCCCGTCCCCGGTCCACGCCCCGCGGGTGGCGCCGCCTGGGCCTCCGGCGCGAGGTGCTGATCCTGGTGCCCGCCGCCTTCTTCCTGGTGGTGCTGCTCTCCCTGTTCACGCTCCTGACCTACCGCAACGCCGTCTCCCTGCTGGTCGAGGAACGCCGGGCCGAAGCCGTGGCCCTGGCGGGCCGCCTGGCCGGAGAGATCGCCGGCAGCCCGTCCCCCGAGTCGCGGCTGCGGCAGGCGTTGGTGGGCGCCCGCGGGGTGGCCCTGGTGGAGCCCGGCGGAGGGGTCCGGGCGCGGATCGGAGCCCTGCCGGAAGGCCCTCTGCTGGCTCCGCTCGGGGCCGAGCCCCAGCCCGCGCCCCAGGTCGTCGGTCCGGACGCCGAGTCGGAGGGCGCGGTGGTCGCGTTCGTCCCGCTCGAACGGTCCGGAGGCGACTCCCCGGCGTGGCTCCGGGTCGACCTCGGAGCGACCGCCCTCGCGGCCCAGC